>JAKPBM010000432.1 GCA_029778935.1 Bacillota bacterium
AAGGTGTCAGATACCTGGAAATGGCGGAAGGCTACATCCTGAACCTGGCGCTGGACGAGAACAACGAAGTCATCGGCTACAAGTTTGTCCACCTGGGCAAGATGATGGAAGCCATCCGCAACGGCGTGGATCCCCGCGATGCGTACAACAAGAACATTGGTACATATGGCCGCTACGACGAAGCCGTAAAGTACATTGACCCCAGAAAAGAATAGGATAGGAGGCCAGCTACCATGTTGTTTGAGAGCTATGACAGAAGAATCGGCACCATCCAGAAGGTGCTTGACGAATATGGCTTTGCCAAAATTGAGGACACGAAAGAATACTGCCTTGCCAACGGCGTCAACGTGGAGGAGATCGTCCGCGGCGTGCAGCCCATCGCTTTCGACAACGCCGTCTGGGCGTACACCCTCGGCTCCGCCATCGCGCTGAAGAAAGGCTGCAAAGTGGCTGCCGACGCCGCCGAAGCCATCGGCATCGGCCTGCAGGCCTTCTGCATCCCCGGCTCCGTCGCCGAAACCCGCAAGGTCGGCTTAGGCCACGGCAACCTGGGCGCCATGCTGCTGCGCGAGGAGACCGACTGCTTCTGCTTCCTGGCCGGCCACGAGTCCTTCGCCGCCGCGGAAGGCGCCATCGGCATCGCCAAGACGGCCAACAAAGTCCGCAAAAAGCCCCTGCGCGTGATTTTAAACGGCCTGGGCAAGGACGCCGCCTACATCATCTCCCGCGTCAACGGCTTTACTTACGTCGAAACCGAATTTGACTTTGCCACCCAGACGCTGAACATCGTCCGCGAGAAGGCTTTCTCCTCCGGCGAGCGCGCCAAGGTCAAGGTCTACGGCGCCAACGACGTGCAGGAAGGCGTCGCCATCATGATTCATGAGGGCGTCGACGTTTCCATCACCGGCAACTCCACCAACCCGACCCGCTTCCAGCACCTGGTCGCCGGCACCTACAAGAAGTGGGCCGACGAAAACGGCAAGAAGTACTTCTCCGTCGCTTCCGGCGGCGGCACGGGCCGTACCCTGCACCCGGACAACATGGCCGCCGGCCCCGCTTCCTACGGCCTGACCGACTCCATGGGCCGCATGCACGGCGACGCCCAGTTTGCCGGCTCTTCCTCCGTGCCCGCCCACGTGGAAATGATGGGCCTCATCGGCATGGGCAACAACCCCATGGTCGGCGCCACCGTCGCCTGCGCCGTGGCCGTGTCTTTGGCCCTGTCCAAGTAAACTCTTTGCATAAATAGGCAAAAAAGAGCTTTGCGGTTTCCGCAAAGCTCTTTTATTTTGCTTATTTTATGCTATTTTTACCATAAAGCAAAACAGACGGCAAAATGCGTTCCCCTTTCCTGGACCCGGTTTGTTTAAGGAACGGCCACCCCGTATATCAAGGAACCCGCATTACCTGCGGGCTAAAACCTAAGAAAAGGAGGATGCCGCATTAAAAGGGCGATTGCCGCTTGGATTGCCCTGTTCCTCATTTCCGTTAGCGCTGCGGCTTTCTTTTCATGAATAAGGAAGAACCTGTGAAGGAGAACCCTTCTGTACGGGAGAGCATTGGCGTCTATCTGAAAGACATAGACAACGACGGCGAGGAGCAGGCGCAAAACAAACGCATTCTCATACCGAACCTAACGGAAGCGCCGTACGGCCGCGTATACATGAAAGACATTGTCACTTATGTGGAAAAAGGTCAGATTGCAGACGTCGGCGGGACATCAACCGGCGGGAACTTGCCGTGCGGAAAATCCGTTACACGCGGGACCCAGGCGATTATGCGCAAATTTCTTCGGACGTGGAAATCGACGCGGACGGAAGCGTCTACCTTGCCCATGTTACACCGTCGGAAGGGCTGATCATCGTCAAATACAGCTTGGACTAGGCATCCCATAGGAAAACGGCGCGGAAACCCTCCGCGCCGCTTTTTTCGGCCCTACACGGCCCTGGTAATCCTGCCGCAGGCGATGCGTGCGCCGGAATCGCCGGCGGGCTGGGTCGTAAAATCGTCCCGCTGGCTATGTAGAATGACCGTCCGCCCGACGATTTCGTTTACCGTAAACCGGTCGGTAAGCACGGTCATCAGCGCATATCCTTTGTTGCCAAACAACGGCGGCAAGTCGCCGGCGTGCTGCGGATGGGGACAGTTTCTGGGGTTGTAGTGGCCTTGGGCGTTGGCAAAGGGGTCCTCCCTTGTGCCGGTGCAGGAGCGGCCTTCGTGGATGTGGAAGCCGAACACCGACGGCGCGCACGCGCCCCTTTCATAGGGCAGCCCCCGCACTTCCGCCGCCACGACGACGCCTTCGTCCGTCTGATAAAAGCAGACCACGCCGCGCAGGTTGGGGTGCGCCCTGCTGCCGGACAGGACGGCTTTCGCGTCGGGCAGCCTGCCCAAAAGCGCTCCCAGGCCGGAAAATTCAGAACGAGCTCGCAAGCAAAACACCTCCGGCCCATTCTATTCAGCACCCTTCCCCGCCGCCACAGCGGCAATACCGCAAGACGAGCAACCGCGTCGAGGCTTCATCCTTTCTCCGCCCGATTTGAAGATAGCGCAGGGTGTCACCCGACTTCGCCGCCACAACGGAATTCGCCGCCCGCCCCCACCGCCCTGCTGTTTCGCCGCCGCCCGCCGCAGCCGCAATAGCACAAGAAGTAAAGCCGCTTCTGGGGCGGTATCATTTCTCGGCCCGTGCAAAAATAACGCGGGGATTTGTCACCGCCCCCGCCATCACAACGGCATACGCCGCCCGCCCCCGTCGACACAGCGGCAATGCCGCAAGAAACAGAGCCGCGTCGAGGGCGATATCCGTTCTTTTCATACTTCAAAGATGCAGGATTTGTCGCCCTGCTTCACCGCCACAGCAGTTTTTCCTTCGTTCCGCACCGCAGCGCCCTACATCACCGCCGCAGCGGACTTCGCCACACAACCCCGACGCAGCCGCAAAACCGAAGACAGCTGGGCCAACTGCTAGGGCGGTATCTCCACCGCCGTTACGCGCCGAAGCGGCAATGCCGTAAGCAGCAGCCCGCCGGGTCCGGGCGGCAACCTTTCTCTGCCCGCTTCAAAGATAACGCGGGGTTTGCTGCCTGTCCCCGCCGCGGTATTCGCCCCTGCCCCGACTCATGCAACCGGACCAGCCTCGCGGGCGGTACTCCATCCCCGTTTACACCACAAAACACGCGGGGTTTTACCCGCCTTCGAAGGCGCACTCCGCCGCGGCGGCTGTTTCCTCCCCCAGCGTACGGAAGGACACGATTTCACCGTCAACAAAGACAGCGTAAGCAATCGATTATGCCCTCGCACGGCGCAGGAGTTCTTCGGCGATATAGTATTGCCACCGCCCCGAAAATCCACCATAACGCAGGATAGGCTCTGTGGTCGGTGCATGCGGATATCGCTGTCACCTATCCTGCCTTCATTTTTGCGGCGTGAGAGTCCGCCCATGCTTCAATCTTTCCCACAGCGGCACCAAAGCCGCACCGAATATTTTCCTTCCTCCTTCCCTTGCAAAAAAATCCGTGTTACAATGGCGGAGAATGAACCTTTGCCCCCGGCAAAACCGTCTTATATGGCGTCATCGCGATGACAAGCAACACGATTGGTGAGATAACATGGAGAAAACAGACTTTGAACGCCTGCTGGAGCAGCACAAAGGCCCTGTAGAGCGGTTCGTAAAATTCCGGCTTCCCTCCCCGGCCGACGCCGAGGACGTCCTGCAGGAAGTCTGCCTTGCGGCGTTC
>JAKPBM010000449.1 GCA_029778935.1 Bacillota bacterium
CGCGTTTCGAAACTTTCGCCCCAGGCGAAGAAAGTCGTCCAGCTGGTCGGGCTGCAGAAGATGATAGATATAGAAGAATAGATAGAATAGAGGGTGCTGTGATGAGTAATAGAGCAAGTGACGGCCGGGTCAAGCTGGAACTGCCGGCCTCTTCCATCAACGAGGGGTTTGCCCGTGTGTTCGCCGCGGCTTTTGCCGCCAGGCTCGATCCCACTATCGAGGAGATGGCCGACATTAAAACGGCCGTGTCCGAAGCCGTGACCAACGCCATCGTGCATGCCTATCCCAACGGCGGCGGCACGATCTACATAACCGCCCGTGTAATAGGCGGCGACACGCTGGAATTTGTGATCCGCGACAAGGGATGCGGGATTATGGACGTCAAGCAGGCCATGGAGCCCATGTTCACCACCGGCGGCGAGGAGCGCTCAGGCATGGGCTTTACCATCATGCAAAGCTTCATGGACAAAGTGACGGTCTCGTCCCAACTCGGCAAGGGTACCCGCGTCCGCCTAGTAAAGCGCATCGCGCCCCGGGCGGCCGGAGGGAAAAAATAATGGCCGCCCTGTCCGAATATGCGCCAGCGGAGCTACTTCGGGCAGCACGGGAGGGGGACAAGCAGGCCCAGGAAAAACTCATAGAAAACAACCAGGGGCTGGTGTGGAGCATTGTGCGCCGCTTCCTGCCCCGCATCAAAGGCCACGGCATCGAGCCGGAGGACCTGTACCAGATGGGCTGCATCGGCCTGATAAAGGCCATCCGCCACTACGACGAAAGCCAGGGGACGGCCTTTTCCACCTACGCCGTGCCCAAAATCGCCGGCGAAATCCGGCGGTTTCTCAGAGACGACGGCATGCTCAAAGTGAGCCGCAGCATCCGGGAAAACGGCTCGAAAATCAGCGCCGTGCGCGACAGCCTGGAAAAGCGCCTGGGCCGCCCGCCGCTGCTTTCAGAACTGGCGGAGGAAACGGGGCTGACGGTGGAAGAAATCGCCGTCTGCGACGAAGCGTTGGCCCCCGTGGAGTCCATGCAGCACGTAACGGAAGACGGGCGTGAGCTGGCCGCTTTATTAGGCGAGGAAAGCTACGAAAACAACCTTTTGGAAAAGCTGTCGCTGGACGCGGCCGTGGCGGCCCTGCCGGAAAAGGAGCAGGCCGTTATCCGCCTGCGCTTTTACAAGGGCATGACCCAGCAAAACGCCGCGCGCATCCTAAACGTATCCCAGGTGCAAATATCCCGGCTGGAGCGAAGGGCGCTGGAGCGGCTCAAACTGGCTTTGTAGCCCCTTCGGGGGCGAAGAAGCTTCCTGTCAGCCGCAGCAGCATGATTGTAACGCCGTTTCGCGGAGAACAGAGCAGGCGGGCAGGTTGGCTGCGGCCTGTTGCGCCGCGGTGCGCACGGGCGGACGCGCCGGCGGGCGAT
Source organism: Bacillota bacterium (assembly GCA_029778935.1). GTDB lineage: Bacteria > Bacillota > Clostridia > Oscillospirales > QAMX01 > DUUG01. The sequence goes on from JAKPBM010000449.1 coordinate 1,423, forward strand.
GAGCCTGCGGGAATCGGTCGCTCAGCGCTTGCAAAACCGTAGGCCGGCGCTTTCCGCCCGTTTTGCGCATAGCTTGGCCGTGTATGCGTATGCTCGCCGGCTGGGTGACGTGTTTACCCTGTGCTATGGGTAAATTTCGGCCCGTTTTTAGTAAAACCGCTTTACGGTACGGCGGGAGACCGTGTTACCCATATGGTAAACATCATCATACGTGCCGGAATACAACTGCACTTATATGCGAAAAACCAGCATAAACACCCAAACATCAAACTGCCATACCGGCGGCCCCGCCGGTATGGCAGTTTGATTTCAAAAGCGCTTTGGACTCTTCGTAAAACAGGGGTTCCTTGGCCGTAAATGAAGGAAGCGGGGCCTGATGACGCGGTCATCACCATCCCCTCCATACAACAAAAAACAGGGGCAAACGCCCCTGTTTTTCTACTTGATATACTTTTTGATGATCTCTTCCACCTTGGCC
>JAKPBM010000450.1 GCA_029778935.1 Bacillota bacterium
GATTTCGGAGGATTTTGCCTGACAAAATGTACCGACCGGGCACAAAATCGGTTACATTGTGCGGTTTTTACGCTCTTTACCCTTCTAAAATGTAACCAAACCGCGAATACGTGCAGTTATCCATGTTTTCCACAGAGTTTTCCACATATGCAAATCGTTTTCCACAGGTGCCAACCCCTATTTTCCCTAAGGGATCCGACATTTTTCAACAGTTTCCAAAGAAGGGCGGTTGTGCATTTCTCATCCGGAAGGCTTTCAGAGCTATGCCTGTCAAGTCCCAATATGCCCTCCATTTTTCATAAACCTGGGAAATCAGATTTGGGCAAAATTCCAAGTTGACATGTGTCATAAAAAAGGCCGATATACTTTCCGTAATCACACCTGCTGCGACAGGGGCAGCACTGCCTGGGCGTTCTGCGACAGGTCGGCCACCACGCCGTTCTGGTACGCGTAGTACCCGGCGCAGCCGATCATGGCCGCGTTGTCGCCGCACAGCCACAAAGGCGGAAGGTACAGATTAACCCCCTCCCGCTCCGCCCGGTCGGCCAAAGCTTTGCGCAAATGGGAGTTGGCGGCCACGCCGCCGGCCACGGCCAGTGTGTTGCGGTTCCGCAGTTTCGCCGCCTCAAAGGCCCGGGGGACGAGCATGTCGATAATGGCCTCGTGCAGGCTGCGGGACAGAAGGGGCAGGTCCGGCTCGATTCCCTTTTGGCTTTGGTTATGCAGGAAGTTGATGACCGCCGTTTTCAAGCCGGAAAAGGACACATCCAGCGGCGCGTCGTCAAACTTGGGCCGGGGAAACGGCAAAGACGGAACGGCCGGATCCGCCTGGGAAGCGAGCCTGTCCAGCTCCTTTCCGCCGGGGTACGGAAGGCCCAGCGCCCGGGCGATTTTGTCGAAGGCCTCGCCGGCGGCGTCGTCCCGGCTCTGGCCCAGCACTTCCGCCTGGTTGTACGCCGGCACGTCGGCAAAAATCGTGTGCCCGCCGGACACCACCAGGCAGGAAAAGGGCGGTTCCAGTTGGGGAAAGGCAATGTAGTTGGCAGCGATGTGCCCCATATGGTGATGGACGGGGATCAGGGGGATGCCTAAGCCGAAGGCATACGCCTTGGCAAAGGAAAGCCCCGCTAAAAGTGCCCCGATGAGCCCCGGCGCCACGGTAACGGCCACGGCGTCCAGTTCCTTCTTGTCGACGCCGGCTTTTTTCAGCGCCTCCTGGGTCAGGCCGCCGATGGCTTCCACATGCCGGCGGGAGGCAATCTCCGGCACCACGCCGCCGAACACGGCGTGCACCTCCACCTGCGACAGAACCACGTTGGACAGCACCTTCCGCCCGTCTTGTACGACGGCTACGGACGTTTCGTCGCAGGAGGTTTCAATGGCAAGAATCAGCATGGTTTTCTCCTTTAGCAAATGTCCAAACGCATTAAAATCGCGTCGTCTACGGGATTTTGGTAATATCGCGGCCGCCTGCCGCAAAGGGCAAAGCCCGCTTTTTCATACAGGGCAATGGCCGGCCGGTTTTCCGAGCGTACTTCCAGATACACGGCGGTCAGCCCTTCTTCCGCAAGCAATGCCTGCAGCACGGCTTCGCCGAAGCCTTTGCGGCGCTGTTCCGGCGAAACGGCGATGCGAAGAATCTCCCCTTCGCCGGCCACCACCTGCATCAGCCCGTACGCCGCCCACTTGCCCGCAAGGTATACCCCCGCCGAGCGGCATAAGGGGTCGGAAAGCGCGTGGGCCAGGCTCTCTTTGCTCCAGGGGTCGGAAAAAGCGGCCTGCTCCAGCGCAAAAAGGTCATCCAGTGCGGATTGGGAAAGGGGAATAGGTTTTACAAGGTTCAAAACGGTTCCCCCCGCTCGATTTGATCCAGGATGCCGTCAATTTCATAAAGCAGATGCCGCGCCGTTTTTTCGTAGGCGTCCAAGCTTTGCCCGAAAGGGTCGGGTACGGGCGGGTGGAACACAAACACCTTCTCCGCCGGCGCAAACCCCTGCCCCACTAAAAACGACTTATGGGCCGGGGACATGCAGAAAATCGCGTCGGCCTTTTGGCAGATGTCTTTATTTGCCTGCCGTGCCCGGTGGCCCGAGATGTCCGCCCCGAATTTTGCTGCAGCCAAAATTGCATTTTCCGTGGCTTTTTCGCCGGGCCAGGCGGCCACCCCGCAGGAGGAAGCGGACGCGGCAATCCCCCGCTCTTGGGCGCGCTTATTGAACAGGCCCTCCGCCATGGGGCTGCGGCACGTGTTGCCCGTACACACAAACAGAATGTTCATCCCTTCGCCTCCGCCCAGGTTTTGCCCACGCCGCTGTCAGCCACCAATCTTACGGACAGCCGCATGGCTGCTTCCATCTCCTCCGTCAGAAGCTTGCGCACCGTATCGGCTTCCTCCTCCGGCGCTTCGACAATCAGCTCGTCGTGCACCTGCAGAATCAGCCGGGCTTTCAGGTTCTCTTTCGCAAGCCTTCTTGCCACCCGCACCATGGCCATTTTGATGATATCGGCGGCGGTGCCCTGAATGGGCGTGTTCAGCGCCGTCCGCTCGGCGGCGGAGCGCAGGTTGAAGTTGCTGCTTTTAATGTCCGGCAGGTATCTTCTGCGGTTCCAAAGGGTGGTCACAAAGCCGTTCTCTCTGGCAAACTCCACGATGGTATGCATATAGGCTTTGACGCCTTCGTACTTGTCCAGATAGCGGTCGATAATCCAGCGGGCTTCCTTGCGGGAAGCGCCGATGTCCTCCGCTAAAGAGAAGTCGGAAATGCCGTAGACGATGCCGAAGTTGACGGCTTTCGCCCGGCTGCGCTGCTGGTAGGTGACTTCTTCCGGCGGCACGTCGAACACCAGCGCCGCCGTGGCCCGGTGAATGTCCTCGTTGTTGAAAAAGGCTTCCTTCA
>JAKPBM010000037.1 GCA_029778935.1 Bacillota bacterium
AGCGTTCCGGCCATAATGCGCACCATGTTGTATAAAAACCCGTCCGCCGAAACGTAAAACCTTGTCAGTGGGCCTTCCTGCACGACTTTGCTGGAAAACACGTTGCGAACCGTGCTCTTTACCACGCTTCCCGAAGCGCAGAAGGCGGCAAAATCGTGGGTTCCGACGTAGTACGCGGCGGCTTTTTGCATTTCCTCCAGCCGAAGCGGGTACGGCGTATAGGCCGCATAGCGGCGAAGAAACGGGTCCGGCGCCGGCCCTGTATAAAAGGAATAGACGTATTCTTTCTTCACGCAGGAAAACCGGGCGTGGAAATCCTCCGGCACGACTTTTCCTTCCCATACGGTGATGTCCGGCGGGAGCAGCGGCCGCAGCGCTGCGGGAAACCGGTCGGCCGGAATCGTGCAGTTTGTGCGGAAGGACGCCACGTAGTTTTTCGCGTGGACGCCCGCGTCCGTTCTGCCGCAGCCGTGTAAGGTTATTTCCTCCCCCGTCAGGCGGTGCAGGGCGATTTCCAGCGTTTCCTGCACGGAAACAGCGTTTTCCTGGGTTTGCCAGCCGTGGAAATTGGTGCCGTCGTAGGAAAGCAAAAGGGCGATATTGCGCATAGAACCTCCCGATTCCCTAGATGTGGAACTTACCGGCCAGAATGACGGCCGTCTGCAAAACGGCAAACAGCACAAAGGCCCAAAGGTCAATCCTGCCGGCTTTCATCACACGGTACCGGGTCCGCCCTTCCCCGCCGCGGTAGCAGCGGCACTCCATGGCCGTTGCCAGCTCTTCCGCCCGGCGGAAGGCGCTGACAAACAGCGGTACGAGCATGGGCACCAAGGCTTTGGCGCGGCGGAACACATTGCCGCTTTCAAAATCGGCACCCCGGGCCTTCTGGGCCGACATGATTTTGTCCGTCTCCTCAATCAGCGTCGGGATAAACCGCAAAGCGATGGACATCATCATAGCCAGCTCGTGCACGGGAAACCGGACCGCTTTCAAAGGCGAAAGCAGATATTCAATGCCGTCGGTTAAAAGAATCGGCGACGTGGTATACGTCAGCATGGAGGAACCGACAAGCAAAAAGATAATCCGCAGAATCATATACCCCGCCTGTATCAGCCCTTCGGCGGAGATGCGGAGAAATTTCCATTCAAAAAGGATCGTTTCCCCCTGCGTGTAGAACATATTCAACACCGCCGTCAGCGCGATGAAAAACAGCATGGGGCGGATGCTCTTCCAGATCATCTGCCAGGAGATTTTCGAAACGACCACCACAAACGCCAGCAGCGCCAGGCACAGCGCGTACCCGCCCGGCGATTTGGCCGTAAACACCATGACGATGAACCAGAAGGTCAACACCAGCTTGGTGCGCGGGTCGGCCCGGTGGATAAGGGAGTTTCCGGGAAAATACTGGCCAAAAGTAATGTCTTTAATCATGGGCAGCACCGCCTTTCAGCCCGGCAAGAAACGCCGCCGCCTGCTGGGGTGTGTAGATCCCCTTCTGCACGGGAAGGCCCAGCTTTGCCAGCTCCTCCATGACGCAGGCGGTAAAGGGCGCAGCCAGGCCGATGCCCTCCAGTTCCGAAACGCGGGAAAATACCTCCGCCGGCGTGCCGTCCATGGCGATGGCGCCTTTGTTCATCACAATCAGCCGGTCGGCCAGCTGCGCGATTTCTTCCATATTATGGGAAACGATGACGACGGTTCGCTTCTGCTCCTGCTGGAAGTTCCGGATATGCTCCAAAATTTCGGCGCAGCCTTTGGGATCCAGCCCCGCCGTCGGTTCGTCCAGCACTAAGAGCTTTGGCTCCATGGCCAAAACGCCGGCGATGGCAACCCTTCGTTTCTGCCCGCCGGACAGGGCAAAGGGCGAGCGGGACAAAACGCTTTCG
>JAKPBM010000070.1 GCA_029778935.1 Bacillota bacterium
GGTCACTTCGGCGAGCCTGCGCAGAATGGCCTTGTTCTTGACAATCTCGGCGTACGCCTGCACGTTGGCGGAGGAGGGGGTGGCCTCCATCACCTTGTAGAGGTAGGCCCGGCCGCCGGCTTCGTCGTACAGGCCTCTTACCTTCAGTTCGTCCAGCACCAGCACCGGGTCGATTTTACGGCCGTAGGTGAACATGCTGTAGATGGTTTCGAAGATGCTGGCGTTTTCAGGGATGTAAAAGTCCTCGGCCGAGACGGCCTCCAACGCTTCGGGAATACAGCCTGGATCTATCAGCATGCTGCCGATGACGGCCTGTTCCGCTTCCGCGCTGTATGGAGTTTTTTCGTAACCGCCGATTTCCAAGCCCATTCCCCCCTTTCCCGTTTCATTTCTCCATTATACCGTTCGGCTTATGAAAAGTCAATTGAATCAGTCAAAGAAGGCGGGCAATTCCCTTGCGGAAGTGCCCGCCTTGTCAAAAAGGCGAAACTAGTTTTTGCCGTCCGGTTCGGCCGTATCGTCCGGTTCGGTAGGCTTGTCCCCGTCGGACATAAGCGGTTCTATGTCGTCTAACAGCCCTGCTTCTTTCTGCGCTTGTCTCTGTTCGGCCAGCGCCGGCGCCACCAGGTACTTATGCAGCACGGGGTAGGTAATAAACACCTGGGAATAGGGAATCAGGCTTCCCGCAAAGAACAAAGTCAGCACCAAAAACATGGGGAACGCCGCCGGGAAGTAGATGGGAATTGCGTAGAAGAACAGAATCAGCAGCACGGAGAACACCAGCGCGATAATGTTCCGCACGGAACCTAAAACGACAAACAGCCAGGCGTTCTTAAACAGGCCGACAATGCGCAAATTGAAGGTCACAATCATCTGATAAATGTACCAGCGCATCACCTGGTAGATGACGAAGATGACGACCGAAAGCACCTGCAGGTAGAACAGAAAGCCCGCATCCTGGTCGGATCTCGGCGCGGCGGCGTAGAGGTACATAATCGTGCTGGCGGTGATGAGAATGTCGATGATGCCGAAGAACAGGCCCTGCCACTTGTTCCGCCAGGCGCGGACAAACAGGTCGGACGTCCACACGTGCTCTTCCCGCACGTGGTTTCTTACGCAGTACGTCAAACCGCACATCAAAGGCCCGTACAGAATCGAGCAGATCACCAGCGCCGGAATCCAGACGGCTTTGGGAATCGACACCGCCAGCATCAGCGCCAGGCCGACCCAGACGTTGGGAAGCTGGATCACCTGGTCGCCGGGGTTGTTCTGGGCGGCTTCCAGGGCTTTCTGAAACTCCTCGGCCACTTCCGGGGAAAGGGTCGCCACATAGGCTACCGCCGCCACCACGAGGGGAAAGAGAACGATGCCCATGACAATGCCGTAGTAGAGCATCTTGTTAAAGTTTCGGAAGAACAGTTGCCAGATCCGCAGATACCCCGGAGCGGGCGGTTCGTCTTTTTCGACGCCTTTTCCCTCTTTATAATACTTTCGCGAAAACAATCCCATTCGCTTGGCCTCCTAGGTAATTTTCATATGGTGATAAAGAACGGCAGCGCCCACGCCGCCAGACGGGGCGTAAGCAAAATCTCCCAAACGGCCGCCAGCAGCGCCGGAACCAGCGCTATCGCACCCGAAAGTAAGTACTGCTTCTGCGGCAGCATCATGCCGCCGGTCATCCGCCGCAGCGCCATGGCCCGCATCAGCCCGTCCAGCCCGGCCATGGTCAGACTCAGAGTCACAAACAGAAGCTTTCCGCCCGAAAGGGCCAGCGCGGCCAGAAATCCTCTCGACACGCCCGGCAGCCGGGCGATGGCCGTAACGCCGTAGGCGGCGTTGAACCCCTGCCACGCAAAGACCACCGGAATCCCGATGGTGCCCGCGGGCACCGTGCCCAAAAGCAGTATCAGCAGCGGCGGCGCCACCGCCGAAAGCACGGCCGAAGGCACGGGCGCGGAGACGTTGCCCGCCTCGGCGGCCAAAACGTAGTTTCGCAGCGTGCCCAACAGATACACCTTCGCCCCCGGGGACATGCGGTAGGCCGCGAGCACGCCCGCCAGCAAGCCGAGCAGAAAGCAAAACAGCAATATGGAAACGGCGACGGCCGCGTGCCTGACAGGTTTGTCCCAAAGCAGCCTGCCCAGATTGCGCTTCATGAAACCACCCCTCAAAGAAAGCATATTCGACTATGGGGGATTTCATGCTTGTTTGCTTGTCCGGCCCTTAGGTAAACCGGGCCGAAAGCTCCGCCGAGCGGCGCTTGGCCGCGTCGAACCCGGCCGAAAGGGCCTTCTGCAGCCCTTCGGCTTCAAAGGCCTGCAGCGCCGCCAGCGTCGTTCCACCGGGGGAAACCACCTGGTCGATGAGCTTTTCCGGCGGAAGGGCGGTCTTTTGCAGCATGGCCACCGCGCCCGCCATGGTGCCCGTGGCCATGGCCAGAGCCGTTTCGGCGTCGATGCCGGCGGAAGCGGCTTTTTCAGCCAATACGCGGACGACTTCGTAGAAATACGCCGGCCCCGAACCGGACAGGGCGGTTACGGCGTCCATCTGTTCTTCGGGCACGATATACACGTTCCCGCAGAGAGAAAACACGTTTTTGACAAGCTCCAAAGCCTTCGGGTCGGCCTCTTCCCGGTAGGAAAGGGCGGAAACGCCCAGCCCCACCTGCAGCGGCGTGTTGGGCATGACCCGCACGATGGCTTTGGGGTTTGGAATATACTTGTGCAGCACCGCCAGCGGCACGCCCGCCGCGATACTGACCACCAGCTTGTCCGACAGCTTTTCGCCGACGCCGGACAGCAGCTCCGCCATGTGCTGGGGCTTTACGCAGAGGAAAACCGCGTCGGCCCAGGCGACGGCTTCGGCGTTGTCCGGCCCCGTGCGTACCCCCCGGGCGGAAAGCTTCGCCCTCCCTTCGGTGGCCGCGCAGTCGGTGGCCCAGATTGTTTCGGCCGGATAGCCTTTATCCAGCAGCGCCGTGATGATGGCCGTGGCCATGCGGCCCGTGCCGAGAAACGCCATGTTTTTCACACATTTCACCTCGCAAAGCCGGCAAGACAAAACTTGACCAAAACGGCGG
>JAKPBM010000146.1 GCA_029778935.1 Bacillota bacterium
TTTCGCCGGCGATGAGGTGGCCGTCGGTGCAATGGTCCAAGGTAAGAAGCAGGTCAAACTCTTTGGCAATGCGGATGGCCGTGAGAATGTCGTCGGCCCGGTGGACGTGGGCTTTGAGGGGAATTTTCTTGTCAAACACGGGCAGCCAGCATTCTTTGCGGAAATCTTCTTCAAAGGCTTCGCCATTTTCCAGGGCTTTGCGCTTATTCTGCCAATACTGCCGGGCGAAAAACAGCTCTTCCCTGAGCATGGCGGCGATGGTCATGCGGGAGGAAGGCATCTGGTTGTTGCCGCCGTAGTGGGTTTTGGGGTTTTCGCCGAAGGCGATTTTCATGGCCGCCGGCTCCAGCACCACCATGCGCTCGATGCAGCGGCCGCTGGTTTTTATAAACAGAAACTGCCCGCCCACCACATTCGAGCTGCCCGGGCCGACCATGACGGAGGTGACGCCCGCCCGCACGGCGTTTTCAAAAGCCGAGTCCATGGGGTTGACGGCGTCCAATGCCCGCAGATAGGGGGTCAGAGGGTCGGCGATTTCGTTGGAACTGTCGCCCACCTGGCCTTTCTTCTCCTCGAATATGCCGATGTGGCTGTGAGCGTCGATGAGCCCCGGCAGCACCCAGGCGCCGTTTACGTCCAAAACGATGCCGTCGGCGGTTTCTTCTTCGCTGATTTGCTCGGCTACCTTTTTAATAACGGCGCCTTCCGTCAGAACACAGCCTCTTTCGAAGGTTTGCCCGGCCATGGTGAGGATTCGTCCGTTCCGAATAAGCATACAGCGCCTCCTTTTTTATAAAAATGCCATGCATAGAATGCCCTTTTTGAGGAATAATAAACACAGCCCGAAAGGAGGAATATTATGCCGGACAACAACAAAAAGGGCGTTAACCAGAACAACCAAAACCGCAACAACAACAATCAGAACCAGAACAATCAGAACAACCAGAACAATCAGAACAACCGCCAGAACAACAACAACCAGTTCAAGAACAAGTAACCCCTCCCATTACCTCTGCCGATTTGCGGGCGGAGGTAATTTTAATTTAGCGCAAAGAAAACGGAATAAACCCAAAGGCAGTATGTCAGAATAAAGAAAAAAACATAAGGAGAAATCGGCTTTGAAAGTAACGGTTGACGGTAACCAGGCCGCCGCCTATGCGGCCTATGCCTTTACGGAAGTGGCAGCCATTTATCCCATCACCCCTTCCACCCCCATGGCGGAGCTGACCGACGAATGGTCGGCCCAGGGGAAAACCAACATCTTCGGCCAGCGGGTCAAAGTGGCCGAAATGCAGTCGGAAGCCGGCGCCGCCGGCGCCATGCACGGCTCGTTAAGCGCGGGTGCCCTGACGACGACGTTTACGGCGTCTCAGGGGCTGCTGCTCATGATCCCCAACCTCTACAAGATGGCCGGCGAGCTGCTGCCCGGCGTGCTGCACGTGTCTGCCCGGGCGATTGCCACCCACGCCCTGTCCATCTTCGGCGACCACCAGGACGTCATGGCCTGCCGGCAGACGGGGGCCTGCCTGCTGGCCTCCTCCAATCCGCAGGAGGCCACCGACCTGGGCTTTGTCGCCCACCTTTCGGCGATTTCCGCCAGCCTGCCCTTTATCCATTTCTTTGACGGCTTCCGCACCTCCCACGAGTACCGCAATGTGGACCAGCCCGACTACGACGTGGTGAAACCCTTGCTCGACTGGGAGGCGCTGCAGGAGTTCCGCCGCCGCGCCCTGCACCCCTCTGCCCCCGTGGCCAAGGGCACAGCCCAGAACCCGGACGTGTATTTCCAGGGCCGGGAAGTGCAGAACCCGTATTTTGCCAGAGTGCCGGACATTGTGGAAAACTATATGAAGCGGTACGGCGAAGTGACCGGCCGCTCATACGGCCTTTTCGACTACTACGGCGCGGAGGACGCCGAGCACGTCATCGTCGCCATGGGTTCGGTTTGCGACACCATCAAGGAGACCATCGACTTTCTGGCCCACAAGGGCGAAAAGGCGGGGCTTATCCAGGTGCGCCTGTACCGCCCCTTCTCGGAAAAGCATTTCCTTGCGGCCCTGCCGAAGACGGTCAAGCGCATCGCCGTGCTGGACCGGACGAAAGAGCCGGGCGCGCCGGGGGAACCGCTGTACCTGGACGTCTGCAACGTCTTTTTGGGCAAGGAAAACCCGCCGCTTATTGTGGGCGGGCGGTACGGCCTGGGCTCCAAAGACACGACACCGCCCCAGATTCTGGCGGTCTACAACAATTTAAAGGCCAAAACGCCCAAAAACGGCTTTACCATCGGCATCACCGACGACGTGACAAACACATCCCTGCCGGAGGACGACTCCTACACGCCGCTGGAAGACGGCACGGTCAGCTGCCTGTTCTGGGGCTTGGGCTCCGACGGTACCGTAGGCGCCAACAAGTCGGCGTGTAAAATCATCGGCGACCACACGGACCTGAACGTGCAGGCCTACTTCTCGTACGACAGCAAGAAGTCCGGCGGCACGACCATTTCCCATTTGCGGTTTGGCAAAAACCCCATCCGTTCGGCCTATCTGGTGCAGAAAGCCGACTATGTGGCCTGCCATAACAAGTCTTTCCTCAATAACTATGACTTGACAAGAAACTTAAAGCCGGGCGGCATCTTTGTGCTAAACTGCGACTACTCGCCGCTGACGGTCAAAGACCACCTGCCGGCCAAGCTCAAGCGGTTTATGGCCCAAAACGACATCAAATTCTATATCATCGACGCGGAAAAAATCGCTTCGGAAGTCGGTTTGGGCAACCGCATCAACATGATCATGCAGTCGGTGTTCTTCCAGCTGGTGGGCGTGATTCCGTCGGACGAGGCAATCCGGCTGTTAAAAGAGTCCATCCACAAGGCCTACGGCCGCAAGGGCAAGGAAATCGAGCAGATGAACTTTGAGGCCGTGGACCGGGCGGTGGACGCGCTGGTACCCGTCGTTGTGCCGCCCGAATGGGCCAAAGCAAAGGACGAAGAGCCGGCGC
>JAKPBM010000156.1 GCA_029778935.1 Bacillota bacterium
TGTGCCCATCGGGCAGGACGCCACGGTGCAGTGGGGGTATCTCGACTACCGGTTCGTAAACAACACGGAGATGCCCATCCGCATCTACGCTGTATTGGAAGGCGACACGCTGACCGTCCGCTTCAACGGCACAAAGGAAAACCCCGACAAGAGAGTCGTTTTGGAATCCTCCATCATCGACACGTTCCCCTTTGAAACCCAGCGGGTGGAAAACCCCGCCCTTCCCTCCGGCACCACCCGGGAAGTCCAGCGCGGCAACCTGGGCTACCGCAGCGAAACGTACCAGAGCATCTACCAGGGCGACACCTTAATCGAAAAACGGCTGGCCAACAAGAGCTATTACAGCAGCCAGACGCAGATTATCGAGTACGGACCGTAAATTTAAAAGGTTTGGCACGGGCCAAAGCAATCCGCTTTTGCTCGTGCCTTTTCCCATGTCTGCACAAAGGAGAAAGTGGTTCGTTATGGACAAAAGCGTGTTTTCTAACCCGCCCCGCGCCTTTCGCGTTTTCCCCATGCAGCATCACTGGCCGCAAAACCGCGCTCTGTTTGCCAAAGCCCTTTGCGACTACGGGTTTGGCGGCGTGGTCACCAACGTGCCCTTTGAAAACGGGTTTACCCAAAACCCGGACAACCTCGCCCGCTTTGGCGAAATCCTTTCCGAGCTTACCAAACAGGGCCTTTCCTACTGGATTTACGACGAGCAGGGCTACCCCTCCGGCTACGGCGGCGGGCTGGTCTTAGACGGGCATCCGGAGCTGGAAGCCAAGGGCTTTTACATGCGCCGCCGGGTCGCCTACGAGCCGCGGCACACAAAGTTTCATATCGACGAGGAGACCGACCGGATTGTCTGGGCGGCCAAATACCCTTTACACATCGAGCGCATCGACGACGGCTACCCCGTCTACGAAAAGATGGAGCCAGTGCCCTTTACCGATACGGAATGCGAATGCGACTTAAACGAGCGGGAAGTCTTCTACGTCTTCTGTGTGAAGCCGGCCTATGAAGGCTCCCACTGCACGCATAACGTCTGCTCCTTCTCCCGCTACATAAACGTCATGGAGCCGGCCGCCGTCAAGCGCTTTATCGACTTGTGCTTTGAGCCTATCGCTTCCGCTTTGCCAGATGCCTACGCCGGCGCTGCGGCCGTGTTTACCGACGAGCCGAGCCTGCAGGTAGGCTACGTCCGCTCCTATGAGTGCTGGCCGTACGCCCTGGCGCCCTGGAAAGAGGGGCTGTTTGACAATTTCATGGGCGAATACGGCTTTGACTTACGGCCGTACCTGCCTTTGCTCTTTGAAGGCGGGCGGGAAGCCTGGCCTATCCGCGTACTCTTTTATGAACTCGTGGGAAAACTTATCGCCAGAGCCTACTCCGGCCAATTGCAGGACTGGTGCCGCCGCCACGGCACCGACTTTTCCGGCCACTACCTCTGCGAGGAGAGCATCGCCTGCCATGTCCGTGACTACGGCAATTTCGTCACCGTGCTCAAGGAAGCGGGCTACCCCGGCGTGGACGCGCTGGACTGCCTGCCGAAGTTTTTCAACTACAACACGGCGAAGTTTGCCCAGATGGTCGCCCGCAAAAAGCGGACCAACGGCTTTATGGTCGAGCTGTGCCCCTTTGGGCACATGGACGAGTTCCGGCTAAACCCCGTCGGAAACGCCCTGGCCACCGTCGGCACGCTGTACCTTTGCGGCGCGCGGAAGGTACACTCCTACTTTGCCGCCGACTACTCCGAATACGCGCCGGAGTTTGCCGGCATGAAGGGCTATCTGAAGCAATCGGACGCCGCCGCCTTTAACGAATACGTGGGCCGGCTAGGGTATGTGCTGGACGGGCTGCAAAACGATTGCGAAATCTTTCTCTACTACGGCATCGAGGACGCCCAGGCCAAAACCCGCCCCGCCCATTCCACCCTGCCTTCCCAGCGGGTGGACGAAGCCACCTACCGTCTGGCCAAAGCCGTCATCGAAGCCGGGTACGACTTCTACTACGCCGACCGGGAGGATCTGGCCGAAGCGGCGCAGACGGGCGCGATTTCCGGCCGCAAAGCGAAAGTTATCCTCGTGCCGCCCATGAGCGTGATGCACGGCGACGCATTGTCCGCCCTGACCCAACTGAAAGAACAGGGCGCGGCGGTGCTGTTTTGGGAGGAAGTGCCCGGCTTTGCCCTGTTTGGCAAGGATATGGAGAATGTCTCGCCGCCCTTTAGCGCCGTGTCCCTTGGGGAAATCCTGGAAAATTTGCGCCAAACCCCGGCTACACTGCAGCTATCTTCCGATTCCAGACTCATCAAGGCAAAATTCCTTTCGGAAAGCGCGGAAGTCTGGTTTATCCAGAACCTTTCCGATGAAACCGCCGCCGCTGCCCTTTCCCACGCCGCGTATTCCGCCGGCGAGCTTTGGAACCCCGCCGACGGCAGCGTGACGCCCGTTTGCATGGGGCAGACCGTGGAAATCCCCGCCCTCCGGGGCGTATTCCTCGTGTTCCCCGCATAGAAACGCACGGAACTGCATGCTTTACAGAGAAAAGGAGATGTTTTCTATGGCGAAACTTCGCGTTGGCGTGTTCGGCGCCGGCCGCGGCAAGACCATGATGTCGGTGCTGGCCAAGCACCCGGACGCCACCCTGGTGGCCGTCTGCGACAAATGGCCCTCCCTTTTGCAGGAAGTCAAAGTTTTGGCGGAACGGTACGGGCTGGAGGTAGCCCTCTACGAAGATTTCGACGCCTTTTTCCAACACGACATGGACGCCGTGGTCCTGGCCAACTACGCCAAC
>JAKPBM010000160.1 GCA_029778935.1 Bacillota bacterium
AAACCGGATGAAAATCAGGGCCAGGGTTTTCGTGTCCTCCAGGGCGCTGTGGTGCCGGAACTGAGGCAGGCCCAGGGCTTCCGCCACCAGATTGAGCTTGTGCCGGGCCTGGTCGGGCATCAATACCCGGGCCAAAGCCAGCGTGTCGATGTACGTCAGCTCCCACGGCTCCCCCGCCGCTTCGCTGACCGCCTGCACAAACCCCGTGTCAAAGAAGGCGTTGTGGGCAACGACGATCCGGTTGCCGCAGAAGGCGCGGAAGGCTGCCACCGCCTCGGCGTTGGACGGCGCGTTCTGCACCATGTCGTTGGTGATGCCCGTCAGCTCCGTGATAAAGGCGGAAATGGGCCGGCCGGGGTTGGTGTAGGTGTGGAACGTGTCGGCAATTTCGCCGTTCCGCACGATGACGGCGACGATTTCCGTAATGCCGTCGGTTCTCGTGTCGGTGCCGGTGGTTTCGATGTCAAAGCAGACGAATTCTCCGTCTAAATCCCCGTCCTGCCGGCCCCGCACAGCGCCCATATCGTCGGCGTTGTTGACAAAATAGCCCTCTAAGCCGTAGATAATCTTGATTTTCCCGCCCGCAGCGTGCATGGCTTCGGGAAAGGCCTGGGTGACGCCGTGGTCGGTGATGGCGATGGCCGGCTGGCCCCAGGCGATGGCCTGCTGGATTAAGGCCGTGGGGCTGGAAACGCCGTCCATGGCGCTCATGTTCGTGTGCAGGTGCAGCTCCACCCGCTTTTTCTCCGCTTTGTCCATGCGGCCGGCGGGTTTTTCGGCAAGGTAGATGTCCAAAGGCTTTAAAATAATGTCGTCGGCGAACCGGTCGTATTCCATGTCGCCGCGGACGCGCACATACGCGCCTTTTTTTAGCTTTTCCAGTATGAAATTCGCCTTGGCCGTGTCCATAACCCTTTTTATGCGGACGGAGCCTTTTTTATCCGTGATATCGGCGGAGATGACCGTCATGGTGCCGTCCCGCACGGGCTTTGCCTCCAGCGCGAACACCTCGCCGCAGACGGCCACCCGCCCGCTTTCCAGCGTCAGCTCGTTCATGGGCAGGGACGGCTCGCCGAAGGGCTTGCCTAAAATCACGTTTTCCTCCGGCACGTTGTCGGGCTTGGGCGCTTTGGGCCGGCGGAAGAAAGGCTTGTCCGCCGGTTTGGCCTGCGGCGCAGGGGCCGGGGCGGGGGCGGGGGCCGGTTCCGGCGCTTTCCGCTCTGTAGGAGCGGGTTCGGAAGGCGGAGGCGCCTGCGCCGCCAGCTCCTTTTCCACCATGGCCACATACTGGTCCAGCTTGTCCTGGGGGTTGGCCTCCTCGGCCTCCCGCAAAATCACCTGCACGGGCAGGGAAAACCGCTCCCGGAGCCTGTTCTGCATAAACGTGACGCAGCCCAGGCCTTCCACGATGTCTTTCCCGCCGTCGGCCAGGGTAATCGTCACCGTTTTGGCGTCCTGTGAAACTTCCGGCATACAGCCGGAAAAAAAGCCCGCCGCCGAAGGGAAGCGGGCCACGGTTTCCTCCACCAGATAGGAAACGGCCGTTTTAGTAAGCAAATGGGCCGGCAGCACGTCGAACACCCGCGCTTCGGCCAGTTTATATGTAGAAGCTATCCCCGACGAAAGGCTGACAAGCTCCTCCGGCGGGACCAGGCGGTCAAACTGAACCGCCAGCTCCATAATTTTCGTTTCCCGATGCAGCGTAATGCTTACCACTTCCGCCGCTTCCGCAAGCGTTCGCAGCGGTTCCGGCGGCACATACAGCGGCAAAACCTGCAGTAATTTCTTTCTCATTCTCTATCCCCACGCAGAATCGCCATTACCTCCGAATATAAGGCGTCCGCCGCTTTTTCTTCCGGCACCTTGCCGAGGACTTTGCCCTGCTTAAACAGGAGCACTTCGCCTTTGCCCGCGGCAATGCCCACGTCGGCCGACGACGCTTCGCCGGGGCCGTTGACGGCGCAGCCCATAATGGCGACGGTAATCACCCTGTCGGTCTCCACGCCGGAAAGCTTTTCCTCCACGCTGCGGGCGATGTTTTCCAAGTCCACGCCGCACCGGCCGCAGGTGGGGCAGGAAACAAAGTTTACTCCCCGGGTCTGCCGCCCGGCGGCCTTTAGAATCTCAAACCCCGCCGCCACTTCCTGCACGGGGTCGCCCGTCATGGAGACGCGGATGGTGTCGCCGATGCCCATGGCCAAAAGCGCGCCGATGCCGACGGCGCTTTTTAGGCGGGCGCTCTGCCCCCGCCCCGCTTCGGTGACACCCAGATGCAAAGGGTACGGAAACCGCTCCGCCGCCATCCTGTTGGCGGCGATGGTTCTGGCCGGGTCGGAGGCTTTAAGGGAAATGCAGATGTCGTAAAAGTCCAGCGCTTCCAAAAGGGCCACGTGCCTGGCCGCGCTTTCCACCATGGCCTCCGGCGTGGCCCTGCCGTATTGGGCCAGCACTTCTTTTTCCAGCGAGCCGCCGTTGACGCCGATGCGAATCGGGATGTTCCGCTTCCGGCAGGCTTCCACCACGGCTTTGACCCGATCGTTGCCGCCGATGTTGCCCGGGTTGATGCGGATTTTGTCCGCCCCCGCCGCGGCTGCTTCAATGGCCATTTTATAATCAAAGTGGATGTCGGCGCACAAGGGCACTTCCACTTCTTCCCGCACTTTGGCAAACACCCGGACCGCTTCCCTGTCCGGCACGGTCATGCGCACCAGCTGGCAGCCGGCGGACGCCAGCGCCTTTACCTGCGCCAGGCACGCCGCAAGGTCGTGCGGCGGCGTGTTCGTCATGGACTGGACGGAAATAGGCGCGTCCCCGCCGATGGGCAAAGTGCCCGCGTAGATTGTCCGCGCGTTTCTTCTGTTTGCTTCCGTCATAACAACCTCTATTTTCCAATCAGCCTGGCCACGTCCTGGTACCCCACGTACACCATCAGCAGCATCAGCAGGGCAAAGCCCGCCAGATGCACGTAGTTTTCATGCTCGGGCTTTAAGCCCTTCTTTCCAAACAGGGCCAGCAGCCCGTCGATGGCCAGAAAGAGAATCCGCGCCCCGTCCAAAGCGGGGATGGGCAATAAGTTCATAAACGCCAGGTTGATGACGATAAAGGCCAGAAAGCTCCAAAGCACCGTGTACTGCCGCTCGCTCACTACTTCCACCATCATGGCCGTAATGCCGATGGGCCCCGAGAGGTCTTCCACGCCTGCGTTGCCCGTCAGCAAATCCACCAGCCCCAGCCGCACCAGCCGCAGGTAGTTCACAGACGTGTTCCACGTGTGGGCCAGCTTCCGGCCGAAGGTCGCCTTCACGGCGGTCAGCTGCAGCCCGTAGCTGAAAACCTGGCTTCCGTCGTCGGCGGTTCTGACTTTCTTTTCCAGATGGGAGGCAATCGTCATCTTCCGCCCGTTGCGAAGCACCTGGATTTCATAGTCGCCCTGATAGCCGGCCAGCTTCTTTTCGCCGTCTGTTTCCTCATAGACCGGCTCGGCGTACCGGTCCAGCAGCAGGGAGATGTCCCCCGGCACGTAAACCCTCTGGCCGTTGATTTTCAAAATTTTGTCGCCGGGCAGAAGCCCGCCGTTGGTCGCCCCCACTTCGGAGGGAAAGCCCGACAGCACGGGGACGACAATCGTCTTGGCGCCGGCGGTCAGAAACAGCAGGATGACAACACCCATGAGAAAATTCATAACCGACCCGGCCACTAGCACAATAAACCGCGCCCAGCGGGGCCGGTTGGAAAAGGCGCGAGGCTCTATGGAGCCTTCTTCCTCCCCTTCCATGGAGCAGGACCCGCCGATGGGAAACAGCCGCAGGGCAAACTGGGTTTCTCCCCGTTTGAACCCGAAGAGTTTCGGCCCCATGCCAATGGAAAAGTCGTTCACCTTGATGTTGGTAGCTTTCGCCGCCAGAAAATGTCCCATCTCGTGAACGAAAATCAAAAGCCCGAACATGAAAATGGCCACAATCAGCCTTGGCAGAAGCTCGAAAAACCCTTGCATGGCAGTCATCCTTTCCCGGATACAGGTTATTGTTGGTGCACGAAGGCCCGGGCCGCTTCGTCGGCCGCGCAGATGTCCGAAAGCGTCTCGCAGGGCAGGCGGGCAAACTCCTCCATGGCCCGGCCCACCAGCTCGGCAATGTCCAGAAAGCCGATTTCCCCGGCCAGAAAGCGTGCCACCGCCGCTTCGTTGGCGCCGTTCAGCAAAACGGGCAAAACCCCCTGCCGCCTTGCGGCCTGGCGCGCCAGGCTAAGCGACGGAAAGGCCTCCTCATCCGGCTCGGCAAAGTGCAGCGCGCCGATTTTTGCCAAATCCAGCCTCGGCAGGGAGGAAGCAACGCGCCTGGGCGCCGTAAGGGCGTACTGTATCGGCCC
>JAKPBM010000199.1 GCA_029778935.1 Bacillota bacterium
AAACCGAATCGCTCAGCCTGCCGCAGGCGGGGGCGATCATGATGTATGAAATGAGAAGGGAAGGATAAAGGACGCTTCGACAGGCCGAGCGACCGGAGGATTAGAGGGTTAGATGGCTAGATGATTAGAGGATTAGAAGATTGGAGGGTTCGCGGCTGGCGGTTGGCTCGTGGCTCGTGGTTCGCCGTTCATACTTCGACAGGCTCAGCATGAACGGCGAATAAAGCGCGAAGCGCAACCCTCGTGTCCTCCGCCGGAGACCGTGTCGTAATCGTCAAAAGCTGTCAACATCGTCATACCGGCGAAGGCCGGTATCCAGAACATGCTGATAATACTGGATTCCCCCGTGTCAAGCACGGGGCAGGCTCAAAGTCGCGCTTCGCTTGCACGGAATGACAAAAAAGTAATTGCGACACAGCCTCCTAAGGGGGACATCAGCCGATAGCGCGTAGCTCGTGGACAAAGGCGAAAGGACAAAGGATAAAGGTGAAAGGAAAAAGGATGTCATTTATTCAGGTCATTACTACAACGGATAGAAAAGAGCTGGCGCAGGCCATCGCCGGGCGACTGGTGGAGGAAGGCTTGGCCGCCTGTGTCCAGATCACGGGCGCGATCGAGAGCGTCTATAAATGGCAGGGCAAGGTCGAAAGAGCAGAGGAATACCTTTGCCTCATCAAGACCCGCGCCTCGCTTTTCGGCCGGGTCGCCTCCGTCATCCGCGGTCTTCATTCCTACGAGACGCCGGAGCTTATCGCCGTGGAGCTCACGGCGATAAGCGACGAGTACCGGCAGTGGCTGGATGAGTCGCTTGTGGCAGGGGAGGAATAATTTCCGTGCAATATTTTGATGTTTGTTCTAAAGGGAAGCCCTCAATCATTAAAAGGAGATGCCATGTCCGACAAAGATATTGAAAAGAAATGTATCGACACCATACGTTTTCTGGCGGCGGACGCGATTGAAAAAGCCGCCTCCGGCCATCCCGGCATGCCGCTGGGCGCGGCGGCGGCCGCTTTCACACTTTGGACGAAGCACTTGAGGCACAATCCCGCCAACCCTTCCTGGCCGGACCGCGACCGGTTCGTCCTGTCCGCCGGGCACGCCTCGATGCTCATTTACGCTCTTTTGCATCTGAGTGGTTATGACCTTTCGCTCGACGATATAAAAAACTTCCGCCAGTGGGGGAGCAAAACGCCGGGACATCCCGAATACGGGCATGTGCCGGGTGTGGAGGCGACCACCGGCCCTCTGGGACAGGGGCTGGCCAACGCCGTGGGCATGGCCCTGGCCGAGGCGCACTTGGCGGCGCGCTTCAACCGCGGTGAGCAGAAAATAGTCGATCATTACACCTATGTTCTGGCCGGTGACGGTGACATGATGGAAGGAGTCGCAGCCGAAGCATGCGCGCTGGCCGGCCATCTGCGGCTGGGAAAACTCATCGTCTTGTATGATGACAACAAGGTTTCGCTTGCCGGATCCACCGGGCTGGCCTTTACGGAAAACATCGGGCTGCGCTTCAAGGCTGCCGGCTGGCAGGTGCTTACGGTCAAAGACGGCAATGACGTGGCCGCTATCGACCGCGCCATTAAAAAAGCCAAAAAAGAAACGGGCAGGCCCTCGCTGATTTGTGTCGAGACGATCATCGGTTACGGCGCGCCCGCCAAGCAGGGGCTTTGCGATGCGCACGGCTCGCCGCTGGGCCAAAAGGAACTTGCGGGAGCCAAAGATGCCTGCGGCTGGCCCGTATCCGAGCCTTTCCACATTTCCGACGAAGTTTATAAATATTTCCGGAAAGCTCTCACGCGGGGCAAAAAAAGTGAAAAGGCCTGGCAGGCGGCACTGGAAGAATACGGCCGCCAAAACCCCGCGCCGGCTGCGGAATTTTCCCGCCGGGCCGAAGGTAAGCTCCCGCCGGACTGGATGGAGGCTCTCACGGCCTTTCCCGACGGCTCAAAAGACACGGCCACGCGCAAGGCCTCGGAAATAATCATGCAGGCCATCGCCGGGCGCGTTCCCGAGCTCGTCGGCGGCTCGGCCGATCTCAATCCATCCACCTTCACCTGGCTCAAGGGACAAGGTGATATGCAAAGCCCCGATCAGCCGCGTGCGGGCCTGCACGGCATGGTGGGCGATGACTGGGGCTATGGCGGCCGTAATATCCATTTCGGCGTGCGCGAACACGCGATGGGCTCCATTTCCGTGGGCCTCGCCCTGCACGGCGGCCTTATCCCCTATACCGCCACCTTCCTGACCTTTGCCGACTACATGCGCCCGCCCATGCGGCTCGCCGCCATGATGGGGCTTGGTGTAATTTTTGTTTTCACCCACGACAGCATCGGCGTCGGCGAGGACGGCCCGACCCACCAGCCGGTGGAGCAGCTCATGAACCTGCGTCAGATACCCAACATGACCGTTTGGCGGCCCGCCGATGCCAACGAAACTGTCGAAGCGTGGCGTGCGGCGCTTACCAATAAAACAGGCCCCACCTGCCTGATCTTCAGCCGTCAGAACCTGCCGGTGCTCGACCGGTCGGTCTGCGCCCCCGCTTCAGGCGCGGCCAGAGGCGGCTATGTCCTGTGGGAATCCGCCCCGGCACCGGAGCTTGTACTGCTTGCGACCGGATCGGAAGTGGCAGTCACGCTGGCCGCCGGGCGCACGCTGGCGGCGGAAGGCATCAAAACCAGAGTCGTCTCGCTTCCGTCATGGGAGCTTTTCGACCGGCAGCCGGACGATTACCGCCGGCAGGTCCTGCCGCCTGAGATTAAGGCGCGGCTGGCTGTGGAAGCCGGGTCGAGGCTCGGCTGGGAGCACTATACAGGTCTTGCCGGCGGAATAATCGGCATGGCGAGCTTCGGCGCGTCCGCCCCCGGCCCCGTCCTGTATGAAAAATTCGGCTTCACGCAGGAGGCCATCGCCGCCGCCGCCAGAGCCCTCCTGAAGGCTGGTTGAGGGAGGCCATGAAAGCAGCAGGCATATCTTTTTTCCCCGGCCCCTACCGAAAAGAGGTGGAGGACGCGCTTGATAAAATGAGGCGCGAAAACATTGCCGCGCGCATCTGGTCGGGCGACTACCGTGTCTGGAAGTCCTCGCCCGTGGAAATCTCCAACCGTTTGGGCTGGCTGCACGCACCGGTCGAAACACTTGCCGACGCCGCGCGCATCCGGGAACTCGTTTCCCCTTTCAGAGACGGACTGGAAAGAGTCGTCCTTCTGGGTATGGGCGGCTCAAGCCTTGCCGCGGAAGTCTTTGGCAATATTTTCGGGACCGCCCCGGGCTTTCCCCGGCTGATGATCGTCGATACGACCGATCCTGCAACCATCCGCCGTGTGACTGAAA
>JAKPBM010000204.1 GCA_029778935.1 Bacillota bacterium
AAACCGAACTCCTGCCTATTCGCGACCGCTTCTTTTTGGTTTTCCCCCCGCGTTCCCGCCCGCCAAACGCGAAACGGGTAACAAAAAAAACAGACGGCCGCAAACACGACCGTCTGTTTTGTGCGCAGAAAGACACGCCGGCATCCGAGGATTATACGGGGACGCAGCGCTACATATGCAACAAAACACGCGGAGGTGTCGCTGGTTGGTAAAAAAGGGCATACGTATCCTGCCGAGAGCTCATACCCTGCAGTAACAGACGGATTTTTACCATTTTGCGAAACCTCCTTCCTTCTAAAATTTGGTAGACCAACCAAAGTGAGTATAGCATACGTTTTTTCCCTTGTCAACACAGATTCGCAAAAAATCCATAACTTTTTGCCCAAAATTGCCTTATATCCCTGCCCGCCTCGGGCCAAACGGCAAGGTTTCCCCTTTTGCCCCCGCAGGGATTACAAGCACTGCGGCAATCCCCGCCGCCTTCGAAAACGCCGACCGCATCTTTCCCGATTCTCCCAAGGGCAGTCTGCCCATCCCGCCAACAGTCCCCTCTGCCGCACCCGCCCTGCAAACCCGCAAGCCCCCATACGGCGGGAATCCCGCCGCTGTCTTGGCGCCGCGCCGGCAGCCCGGCCCGCCCAATAAAACCGCCGGCCCCGCCCCCCTGCCGGCAATCCTTCCCCTGTATACACACCGCGCCGGAAAATCCCGCCAAACCCGCACGCCCCGGTTCTCCCCGCCCCGGCCCGCATAGCACTGCCGCAGGCTAACCGGCTATATTAGAACCTTTATTGACAAATTGCATCATTTCGGCATAGTTCCACCCGTCTACGTGTAGAATAAATTACATATCATCCTTTTGGCTGGGGCGGCCCGCCCTGAAGGACGGTCGGATTCCCCGTTAAACTACGCCTATTTGGAAAATTCTGCCTTTGTACAGGGCGATTTTCCGTCATAACCGGCGCAAAACACGCCAAAACGTCCCCTAGCCCGCTTGTGCCGTTGTTGTATATCTGTTCCCTTATGGTACAATAAAGTCAAAGTTTGGCAACCCACTGGGAGGGATTCTTCTGACACACCATCACGCTCCACTGCCCGAAGTCCTTTCCGCCCTGCATACAAACCCCGAAACCGGCTTAACGGAACTGCAGGCGCGGACGCTGATTACCCAATACGGCGAAAACAAGCTCGAGGACAAAGGGAAAAAGACCCTTTTGGCGCGCTTTCTCGACCAGTTCAAGGATGTCATGATCATCATCCTGATTATTGCCTCCATCGTCTCCTTTGTGGTGGCGGTCATCGAGAAACACGGCTTTATCGACCCCATTTTAATCCTGCTCATCGTCATCATCAACGCCGTCATGGGCGTGGTGCAGGAAAACAAAGCGGAAAAAGCCCTGGAAGCGCTGAAAAACCTTTCCGCGCCGAACGCCCGAGTGCTGCGGGACGGCAAGGTATCCGTCATCGATGCGGCACGGCTGGTCCCCGGCGACGTCATTCTTCTGGAAGCTGGCGACTTCGTGCCGGCGGACGCGCGTTTGCTCCAATCCTCCAGCCTGAGATCGGAAGAATCCGCCCTCACCGGCGAGTCCGTCCCGGTGGAAAAAGACGCGGAAGCCCAAATCCCGGAAGACGCCCCCCTGGGAGACCGGCGCAACATGGTCTACGCCGGCTGCAGCATCGTCTACGGCCGCGCCACCGCCGTGGTCACCTCCACAGGGATGCGGACGGAAATGGGCAAAATCGCCGATTTGTTAGCCGGTGAAGAGGAAGGCCAGACGCCTCTGCAGCAGAAACTTGCTTCCATGGGCAAGTATCTGGGCTTCATCGCGCTGGCCGCCTGCGCCGTGATATTTGCTATCGGCCTGCTTTCGGGTATGCGGGTACTGGACATCTTCATGACTTCCGTCTCCCTGGCCGTTTCGGCCATTCCGGAGGGCCTGCCGGCGATTGTTACGATTATCCTTGCCATCGGCGTGCAGCAGATGGTCAAGCACAATGCCATCGTTCGGCGCCTGCCTGCCGTGGAAACGCTGGGCAGCGCTTCCGTCATTTGCTCGGACAAAACGGGTACCCTGACACAAAACCGCATGACCCTGACCCACGCCTATACGGCCGCCAATGACACCCTTTGCGTGCTGGCGGAAAATCCCGAACCGGCGAAAACCCTGCTTTGCTTTGCGGCTCTGTGCTGCGACGGCAAAGTCACCATCGAAGACGGCCAGGAGCGCCACATCGGCGACCCGACGGAAACGGCCATCGTCGCCGCGGCGCTGAAGGCCGGTTTGGACAAGGAATCCCTCGACAGAGAAAACCCCCGCCTGGCCGAAATCCCCTTTGACTCCGACCGGAAGCTGATGACCACCGTTCACGACATCAACGGCAAAACCGTCGTCATTGTAAAGGGCGCCTTTGACGTGCTGGCCGGCCGCTGCGTTGCGGGAGTGACGGACAAGGTGCGGGAAGTGGCAGAGGAGCTAAGCGCCAAAGCCCTGCGCATTCTGGCGGTGGCCTGCAAGGAAATCCCCGCTGTGCCTGCCGAAGTCACGCCCGAAACGCTGGAGAACGGCCTTACCTTCCTGGGCATCGTCGGCATGATCGACCCGCCGCGGCCCGAGGCGAAGGAAGCCGTCGCCGTCTGCCGCGCGGCGGGCATCCGGCCGGTCATGATCACCGGCGACCACGTTCTGACCGCCTCGGCCATCGCCAAGGAGCTGGGCATCCTGCAGGAAGGCGAATCCGCCGTCACCGGCGCGGAGCTTTCCGCCATGAGCGAGGAAGAACTGGCCGAGCGGGTGTCCAACATCTCCGTGTACGCCCGCGTGTCCCCGTCGGATAAAATCCGCATCGTCAAGGCCTGGCAGAAAAAGGGCCAGGTAGTGGCCATGACGGGCGACGGCGTCAACGACGCGCCGGCGCTCAAGGCCGCCGACATTGGCTGCGCCATGGGCATCACGGGCACCGACGTGGCCAAGGGCGCCGCCGACATGACGCTGACCGACGACAACTTCGCCACCATCGTGGAAGCCGTCCGCCAGGGGCGCGGCATCTTCGACAATATCAAAAAAGTCGTCGGCTACCTGCTGGGCACCAACACCGGCGAGATTCTGACCGTATTCCTGGCCATGCTCATCTGGCGGGAAACGCCGCTGCTTCCCATCCAGCTGCTCTGGATCAACCTGGTCACCGACAGCCTGCCGGCCATCGCTTTGGGCATGGAGCCGGTGAGCAAAGACGTGATGAGGAAAAAGCCCAAACCCAAGTCGGAAGGCATCTTCGCCCACGGCTTCGGCACTCAGATTATCCTGCAGGGCGTCATGTTCGCCCTTTTGACGCTGGCCGGCTTCCTGATTGGCCGGGTAAACTACGGCGAAGTGGGCGGCCGCACCATGGCGTTCTTTATCCTGTCGCTTACCCAGCTGGTGCAGTCGTTCAACATGCGTTCGGGCCACTCGCTGTTTGCCATCGGGCCGTTCAG
This sequence comes from Bacillota bacterium, assembly GCA_029778935.1. Taxonomy (GTDB): domain Bacteria; phylum Bacillota; class Clostridia; order Oscillospirales; family QAMX01; genus DUUG01. Next base: position 3,479 of record JAKPBM010000204.1, read on the forward strand.
CAATAAAAAGCTCACCCAGTTTGCGGGCATTTCCCTTGTAATGCTCTGCGCGGTGGTGTTTTTCCCGCCGCTGGCCTCAATCTTCGGCCTGATCATGCTGCCGGCAAAGATGTACCTCTACGCCGTGCTGCTGGCCTTTGTGCCGCTGCCCGTGCTGGAACTCGTCAAAGCCGCCGGCCTGATCCGCCATCATAAACATTAATCCTTTCCCCGGAAGAACGGCTTTTCTTCCGGGGATTATTTTACGCATGGGAAGACCCGGCGGCATAACAGGCGCCCAGGCGGGAAAGCGGATAACGCATCCCCCGCACGGCGTCCCATTGCCGCCCGCCCCTTATTCTCCCGCGCCTGCCGCCCCGCCCGGCATCCCCCGCGGCCGCTG
>JAKPBM010000207.1 GCA_029778935.1 Bacillota bacterium
TTTACACTTCCCGGGATCTGGTCGGCTCGACGGAAAGCAACCTGTACCGGGTGAAAGAAATCCTCTTGCTTATCTCCTGCATCGACCGGCTGAAAGATGCCTTTGAAAACCTCGAAAAGCCTCTTGCCTCCGAAGGCCTGGCCGAAACGGCCAAAGCGCTTTGCGAATTTGCCGATTCGGAGGACTATGCCGTCCTCAAACGGTACTGCCAGGTTTTTGAAAAGGAACTTTCCGGCATCCGCAGCGTCACATTGGGTGCGAACTTAAACGCCAAGCTGCAGATTGAGGAAGTGGGCGTCGTGTCCGTCAACGACCAGCCCTATTACGCCGGCTCCCTGGCCGCCAGGCTCTTCCGCATGGACTTTAACAACCGGGATTTTGTGACGCTGGAACCCCTTTCCCCCCTCGGCTTCTCCAGCGATACCGAAAACATGAACCGGGCGGTGCTGACCGTGCTGAACAAGGTGTTCGGCAGGTTCTCCTCCTCCTTTGCCAGGGTAATCCGCTCGCTGACCATGGCGCATGTTGAGAAACTGCCGCTATTTAGCGAAATCCGGTTCTACCTGGGCGCCGCGCGGCTCATCAAAAAGCTGCGGGAAGCGGGGCTTCCCATGTGCAGGCCCAAAATTTCCGACAGCACGGTGAGCTTTTTCGGCCTGTACAACCCGAGCCTGTACCTTTCAGGCAAAACGGAAGCGAGGACCGTCGTCCCCAACAGCATCCAGGTCGATGAGGATGCCGGGTTTTTCATCCTCACCGGCCCCAACAACGGCGGCAAAACCGTGTTTTTGCAGGCAATAGGCATTGCCCAGCTTCTGTTCCAGATGGGCCTGTTTGTGCCGGCGCGGGAAGCCGTCATGCGGCCGGTCAGCGCCCTTCTCACCTACTTTTCCGACGTGGAAAGCGACACATTCGGCGCCGGCAAATTTATGATGGAATGCGAACTTATCCGCGGCCTGCTCGAAAAAACCGACGAGAACAGCTTAGTCCTTCTCAACGAGCCTTTTATCAGCACCAACTTCCAGGAAGGTTCCGCCCTGTGCGAAACGGTGGTGCGCCTGCTCGCCAAAGCCGGCGCCAAAGGTGTTCTGGTTACCCACTTCCACGAGCTGACCCATCTTAAAGACGAAGTCAACGCCGAAAACCCGAAAACCCGGCTGGAAAACCTCTCCGCCGGCGTCTCCGAAACCAAGGGCGACGACGGCCTGACCCGGCGCACCTATGTAATCCGCCGGGGCGCCACGGACATCCGCGGCCTGGCCCGGGAGATTGCCGAGAAGTACGGCATCAGCGAGTCCCTGCTGCGCAAAGGGGGGTAAGCGGTGGCAAGGTACGATTCGACCCTGTCCTTCATCAGTAAAAACAGAAGGGCGCCGGGCTCATACAAACTGGCGGGGATCCTGGGCCATACGTTCCTGGGCCATATTGAAAGGCGCTACAGCTACCCCCTGCGCATCAACCCGCCTGTCCGGATGCTTTTGTGCCTGCATCTGGTCAACGTCCCCTTTTACTTTCTGTTTGCCTTCTTCTGGGTCAGCGAAGTGGCCAGAATGATTATGGCCTTTATCGGCATCCTGATCGTCTTTGGCTTCATCATCCTCAACCGCAGCTTCTATATTTTATGGAAGACTGCCTACGGCCGGCTTTCCTCCTGGCTGCTATTGCATCTGGCGACGAGCGTCCTCTGCCACGCCGTCGTCATCGTACTATATGCCCTGCCGGGCGTGAAAATCGTATAAATTTATCAAAAATTTACAGAAGGGGTTGTATTTTCCCGCCGAAACGTGATACAATTCTACATACGCGCGGGGTATTACACCCCCGCAGACCATTCGTTTCGACAAAATTCGCTAAAATTCGGCCTTGGGGCCGGAAAGGATATACGACACACCTATGCGGTTTCGTTTCTGCGTTCCCACACTTTTTGGACTGGAAGGGCTGGCCGCCGACGAGCTTCGGCGGATGGACCTTGCCAATG
>JAKPBM010000175.1 GCA_029778935.1 Bacillota bacterium
TGTTCGAGCAAAGACGGCTTGCATACACTGTTGACCTGTAGGATTTGTCAACTGATTAAATTCGCATCAAAAAAACGTACAGTATAAGTAAATATACTTGAAAATTACTGACAAAATACTATAATAATATTGTAAAATAATAAAAGAGAAGGACGCATCATATGGCAATAATTACGTGTCCAGAATGTGGTAAAGATGTTTCGGACAAAGCTAAGAGTTGTCCCAATTGTGGGTGTCCTGTTGAATCTCTTAGTCCAAGTGGAACAGTAAAGATTAAAGTTTCTGCGTTGAGAACACAGGGTGTTCATGGCAATCAAAAAGTATCCATAATTGCGGATAATCAAGTCATTTGGCAAGGAAAAGCCGGAGAGGTTGCGGAAATTTACTTCGATAGCCCTAAAGAAGTGACGATTAAGTATCATTTGAGTATGATGCACTATGGCGGTCAATGTTCTGGAGTCATTGATCCTGCCAAAAGTAAGAAATATAATGTTTCGGCACGTCAAGGATTTATGTCCACCAAACTGATATTACAACCGGTCGACGTATTTGATTCGGATTAAGTACATATTCATTAGAACATTAAAGAACATTAAAAGGGGACACCTTACTAAAAGGTGTCCCCTTAATAATTTGGTTTGAGCCTAGCACGGACACGAGCAGCCCGGCGAATCCACCACCGTGCCGTAGCCGAAGCCATGGTACTGCTGCAGGAAGTTTTCCGCGGACCGGCGCATGTACACAGATACCCCGTTGTCCCGGAAGGTAAACTGGGTGCGCAGATTGCCCAGGTAGTCGTCGGTGATGTACACGGTCAGAAGCAGCGTGTCGTCGCTGAACCACATGCCGGCGGCGTCGTAGTTATATAAATCGCCGGGCACGTTGATTTTCCGGCCGGCATAGCCCGGTTCCGGGAATTTGCCGGAAACGAAATGGCCCAGGCCGAACTCCAGGGTATGGTCGCCGCTCTTGTTAGTGTAGCAAAACCTGCCGAGGTCGCCTGCAAACTCAAAGCACATCTGGGTGATACCCATGGGGTTATCCTCCATGATGTACTTGCGGCCCGAAATGGTTGGAATCAGGGCCGAAGTGGGCTTGCCCATGTCGCCCAGCGGCAGCGGCAGCGATAAAGAGGCAAGTTTCGCCGCCAGTTTTTCCTGCTCCGGCTTGTTTTCCGGAAGCGGTTCGTCGGACAGGGATTTGTATACCGTGTCCCAGAAGGCGGTGATTACGTCGTGGCTGTGGCCGAAGCCCTGCAGGTCGCCGTAGGTGCAGAGCAGCAGATCCTGCTCCGGCAGGCAGAGGGCAATCTGCCCGCCCATGCCGTGGAAGGCAAAGCCGTTGTTGGCCGTCCGCCAGATTTGATAGCCGTAGCCGTAGCTTTCCGTTTCCAAAGAGACGGCGTGCTCGGTGGGTACCTGGCAGGACGTGGCGCGCTTGACATAGTCTTCGGAGATAAGCTGCCGGCCTTCCCATTTGCCGCCGTGCAGGAACACCAGGGCGAACTTGGCAAGGTCTCTTAAGGTGCAGAGCACGCCTGAACCGCCCCAGGAGCCGCCTTCCGGCCGCTGGACGCACCAGGCGTCCTTGGAAAAGCCGATGGGGTCTAACAGTTTCGGACGCATGTAGTCCAAAAACAGCTGGCCGGTGAGTTTTTCCACTAAGGCGTTTAGAACGACGGTCGCCGACGTGTTGTAGGAAAAGACGGTGCCCGGCGCGTGGGTTGCCTTCGCGTAGAAGAAGGTTTTGACCCAGTCGGGGTCGGTGAAGGAGTAGGTGTTGTAGTCAAAGGGGGTCGCCATGCAGAGAAGGTCGTGCACCGTGGCCATGGAGATAAAGGGGTGCACTTCCAGGGGCCGGTCGCCGGGGAAGTAGTCGATGACCCGGTCATCCAGGCGCAGCAATCCTTCGTCCACCAGCAGCCCAATGGCGGCGGAGACGAACGTTTTGCTGATAGAGTACATGCGGTGCTTGCGGTCTTTGTGGAAGGGCTTGGCGTAGCCTTCCGCGACGACTTTGCCGTTCCGCCAGAGCAAAAGCCCGTGCAGGCAAAGGCGCTTTTTCTGCAGCCGGTCGAGAAACTCCGTTACCGCCTGCGACGGAATGCCGGCCTCTTCCGGCTGTCCAAAGATGAGTTCGTTCTCTTTCATGGGCGGCACCTCCTATTTAATCAGGGCGATATTGTTATCCGTGACAAAATTGACGAGGTAGAAGGAGAAGACGACCTGGTCGATTTCGTTCTGCGACACGTATTCGGACAGGCTTTGGCGGTAAAACCGCGGATCTACGATGTGAATTTCGGAAAAATGGGCCGAAAGGAACGGAATCTCCGCGTTTGCGTAGGAGTCTTTGACCAAAAGCAGTTTGGGAAGGCCTTTGTTGCCCGTTTTGAGCACGGCCAGCGGGTAGTTGCCGCCCAAAAAGACGCTGTATTTGTCCTTCCGCTCGGCAAAAGACAGGTCGTAGAGGGGTTTTTCCTCGGTTCCCACTGTAAGGGTCATGCCGTCGGCGGGGATATAGAGGGCGACCGTGTCCCCTTCGCCGGGCATGAGCCTTGCGGAGGAAGCGGAGGTGCCGTAGAAGTGGGGCAGCGTAAGGAACGGTTCGGGAAGATGCACAGGCTCCAGCCCCATGGCTGAGACTAAGGCGGAATAGCCGTAGTAGGCGCCCAATGTGGTCCAGTGGTGGTCGGTGTTGTAGTAGATGGGCTCGTCCGCCTTTTGCAGCAGGGCGCTCTTGGTGTCCACATATATGGCCTTGCCGGACAGGGCGGCGATTTCGTCGATAAGCGCCAGCTGGTCGGGGTTAGGCGCGTTTTGAGGCAGTTTCTCCGCCCAGACGGCGGTGATGCCGGGGATGACGGTGAAATATACAGGGACGTTTACCTTTTCGGCAAAGGCGGCGACGGCCCGGGCGTTCAGGCGGACGCGCTCCGGGTCCGGCTTATCAAATACGGCGGCCAAAAGCCCGTCTTCGCAGACGTACACGCCGGAAAGCTCTGTTTTGCCCATGGCCAGTTCCGACCGGGCCTTGACGGAGACGAACGCGTTGCGGAAGGGGAACTGGTCGGCCAGGTACGTTTCAAAATCCCGCGTCCAGCTGCCGGAAAACAGGCGCTCAAAGGAAAAGGCGGGGCTTTGGGCCAGCTCCCGGTTTTCCTGCTCGGAAAAGGTTTTGTCGGGGGTGGTAAGGTGCAGCAGGGCAAAGCCGTAGCAGAACACCAAAAAGATGATGCCGGGCAAAAAGACGGCGACTTTTTTCATGGATGCCTCCGGTTAGAAGTTGAAGTACAGGAAGGGGTTGAAGCTGGAATCCACCAGGTACGCCGTGGAGAGCAGCAGCCCCAGCGTGACCAGTACGGGCCGCACCACAAGCCGCGCCTTTTCGGGAAGCCGGTCAAACAGCCTGCTGCCAAGGGGCGTGGAAGCCACGGCCATGACGGCCAGATACGGCCAGTAGCTTTTCAGCCAATAGAGCGCTTCGCCGTTGGCAAACCCGTCCCCAAGGCCCACCAGCGCCCGCAAAAAGCCGCGGGGGTCGGTAAACTCGTTCAGCTGGAACAGGGCCCAGCCGAACATGACCAGCACCAAGGTGTACAGGTGGCGCACAAAGGCCGGCGCTTTTTTGAGCGCTTCTAAGAGAAACGCCTTTTCCAGCATCAAAATGACGGCAAAATACAGCCCCCAGAAGAAAAAGTTCCAGGCTGCGCCGTGCCAGATGCCC
>JAKPBM010000176.1 GCA_029778935.1 Bacillota bacterium
CGAGCCGCTTACCGGGCTGGACCCCAAATCCGCCCACTTTTTAAAGCAGGAGATGCGTGCCCACTGCAACGAGGGCAACACGGTGTTCTTCTCCACCCACGTGCTGGAAGTGGCGGAGAAACTCTGCGACCGCATCGCCATCATCAACCACGGCAAAATTCTGGCCGTCGGCACGCTGGATGAACTGCGCAACGACCCGTCGTTAAAACAAACCGGCGACAGCTCTCTGGAAAGCATTTTCCTCACCCTTACGGAAAAGGAGGAAGCGCCGGAAGCGTAAGCCCGGCCGAACCCTATGAGAAAAACGCTGCATCTGTTCGTTATCCAGCTCAAATCCCGGTTCCGTCCCATCCGAACCGGCCGGAGCAAGTCTGCCGCCTCCCGGATAGGGCTTGGCATTCTCCTGCTGATGTCCTTTGCCAGCCTGGCGTTTCTCTACTTCGGTTTTTATGACAGCCTTTTGGACGCCGCCATCAGTGTGCTGGATATGCCCGAACTGGCCATCGACATCGCCGTGCTGGTCACTATACTGCAGGCGGTGCTGTTCGGCGTGTTCTTCACCTTCGGCGAGCTGTTTATGAGCACTGACGGGGCGTTCCTTACATCCCTGCCCCTGAAGGGCTGGCAGGTGTTCACCGCCAAGTTTTTGTACCTGTACCTGATTCACCTGGCCCTTTCAGCGCTGGCTTTGGTGCCGCCTGTCGTTTTGTACGCCATCAAGGTAGGCGTCGGCATCGCGTATTACTTCAAAGCGCTGCTGGTGCTATTAGTGCTGCCGATTTTCCCTCTTTTGGTATCGGTTCTGTTTTCCATTGTGCTGATGGTGCTCATGCTGCCCATCCGCCGGAAAGACCTGGTCATCACCATCGGCAGCTTCCTCTTTATCTTCGGCTATGTGGGCCTGCAGTTCTGGTTTACTTCCCGCATCGATTCCGACGCCGCGTTCAGCAATTTCTTAGGCGACCTGCTGGATAAGTACTGGAGCACCATCCGCAGCATCACCCAGCCGCCGGCATCCTGGGCCTCCGCCGCCATTACGGGCACGCCCTATGTGGCGCTGATTTCCCTGGTGCTCTTTCTGATTACGGCCTTTATTGCCTTGTGGCTCGTCATCGTCATCGCCGGCCCCTGCTACCGCCGGTTTGTCACCGTCAACGCGGAGACTTCCTCGTCCGGCCGGAAACGGAAGCACACCGAGAAAGACACCGCGCAGAAAAGCCCTGTCTGGGCGTTCTTTGCCAAGGAATGGCGCGTGGTCGCCCGCAGCACCGTCTACGCCACCAACTCGCTGATCTCCGCGCCGCTGATTTTGATCTGCCTGCTGTTTCCCATGATGCAGAAGCAGGACAATGTGAGCTACATTCTCTTTCTGGCGAAGACGGCCGACCCCGGCGTAATCGCGCTGATTCTGGCAGGGGTTATCGCCCTGCCTACGAGCATGAACATGGGCGCCTTCACCGCCTTTTCCCGGGAAGGAACGGGCTTCTGGCAGATTAAGACCCTGCCTGCTTCGGCGGAAACCGTCATCGGCGGCAAGCTGCTGTTTGGCGCGTCGGTGAACCTGATCCACGCCGTGCCCTTGGCGCTGCTGGGGCTTTTTTGGATGAAAGTTTCTCCGCTTGCGATTCTGGGCGGGTTTTTGCTGGGCATGTGCCTGTCCGCCGCCGCCACCGCCGCCGGCATGCTGATCGATGCCCAGCGGCCGAAGCTTACCTGGGTCAACGAGGCGGAAGCCATCAAGCAGAACATGAACGGCTTCTTCGGCATGCTGATTTCCTTCGCTTTGGTGGCGCTGGTAGGCGTCGGGTGCGCCGCGCTGCTGCTGGAGACCAATCTCCCCGTTTTGCTGCTTTTTGTGGCGGCTTTGGCCCTTTCCGCAGCGCTTTTGATCCTTTTCTACCTCGCTCTGGTCAAAATCGCCCGCAGCGCCTGGCCCGGAATCGACGTGTAAATTCTGGTTTCATTTCCTTCGTTAGGCGAGAACGGGCGAGAAAAGCGGAGAAAACGAGAGCTTGGAAAATTTAAATGAAATTTTTCGGCAAAACGCTTGACAGCCTTTACCGAGTGTGCTAGAATACAAAGGCTTGGTAATATCGAATTACTATAAGAAAGGATTGCCGCGGATGCTCCGCCGGCATCCGCATCCATATTGGAGGGTTTAGGCACATGACAACGTTCATGGCAAGTAAAGAAACTGTCGAACGTAAGTGGTATGTTCTGGATGCCGCTGGCGTTCCTCTTGGCCGGACGGCTGCCCGTGCTGCCGCCATTCTTCGCGGCAAGCACAAAGCCACCTTTACGCCGCACGTCGACACCGGCGACTACGTGGTGATCATCAACGCCGCCAAGGCCGTGCTGACCGGCAAAAAGCTGGAGAAGAAGTTCTACCGCACCCACTCGGGTTACCCCGGTGGCCTTAAGGAAACGAGCTACCGTCTTCTGATGCAGACGCGGCCCGAACTGGCCATGCGTGTGGCGGTCAAGGGCATGCTTCCCAAAAACACCATTGGCCGCGTGGCTTTGGGCCGCCTGAAGGTTTTTGCAGGCCCCGAGCATAACCACCAGGCGCAGAAGCCCGTGCTTCTGCCCCAAGACTAATCGGGGAGGTTCGTTTGCATGTATCAGTCTAAAAAGCCTTATTACTACGGCACCGGCAGAAGAAAGACTTCCGTTGCTCGCGTTCGCCTCTATCCCGGCGGCACGGGCAAGATCACCATTAACGATCGCGACATCGACGAGTACTTCGGTCTTGAAACCTTAAAACTCATCGTTCGCCAGCCCCTGACCGTCACCAACACGCTGGGCGCGTATGACATCGTGGCCAACGTCGTGGGCGGCGGCGTCACCGGCCAGGCCGGCGCTATCCGGCATGGACTTGCCCGCGCGCTGCTGAAAGTGAACGAGGAGTTCCGTCCCGTTTTGAAGAAGGCCGGCTTCCTGACCCGCGACCCGCGCATGAAGGAACGCAAAAAGTACGGCCTCAAAGCGGCCCGTCGCGCTCCCCAGTTCTCCAAGCGTTAAGTTTCATACGTCCCCACCGCTCTACTTTCATGGATCGGTGGGGTTTTTCCATGCAAGAATAATGCTTCCATATCCGGTATATATTGTTAACAACCGGACGTACGGAGGTGACCCTGATGCGAAGCAGAAGGCAGCGGGGGCGGAAGCCGCGATGGTTGCAGGACCTGGCGGATATCCTGTCGGCCTTGAAGCCGCAGGCCCACGAGGCAAACGCCTGGAAAAAGGCGCTGATTGTAACCGTCGTCTCCATTTGCGTGGTTTCCGCCGCCGGCGCGTTGACCATTTCTGCCGGGGAATGGGCCAAATCCGAAGAAACCACGGCGGATCCGACGCTTCTAAACGCGCCGGATGACCCGCCCGAATTTACGGGGGCGCCGGTAACCAGCGGCGTGAAAACGGTGACCATTCATTTTGACGGCCAGATAAAAACCGTCATTACCGAGAAGGAAACCGTCGCGGCCGTGTTGGAAGAAGCCGGCATAACCCTTGGCGAAAAAGACGAAGTCTACCCCAACGGCGACAGCGGCCTGTTGGAAAACATGGAAATCCAGGTCATCCGGGTCACCGAGGAGACCATGGAAGTTACGGTCGAGATCCCCTTTGAAACGATTGTGACACCCACGCCCACGCTGCTCAAGGGCGAGGAAATGGTGGTGCAGCAGGGCAGGCCCGGCCAGCGGCAGATCACCAT
>JAKPBM010000257.1 GCA_029778935.1 Bacillota bacterium
ATGAGACCATCATCTGGACAAAGCCGGCGCTTACGGCGGACGTGAAGTTTGCCGAATGGACGGAGGAAAACCTTCTCCGGCAGGCAAGTTTCCAAAAACTGACAGACATTCCGCCCGAATCCGTCCGCTTTGCCCCGCCTCTTATGGAAAACGAGCTTTTGCCGCCCGACACACCGGAGGAACCTATGGAAAACGACGGAAAACTGACCATCGCGGGCGTCAAGGTGTCCAGCCCCGACAAGGTGATTTTCACCGACCCGACGCTGACCAAGGAAGACGTGGTGCGCTACTATGCGCTGGTAGGCGAGCGCATGCTGCCCTACGTGCAAAGGCGGGTCTTAAGCATTGTCCGCTGCCCCAAAGGCGTGGCGGAGGCGTGTTTTTTCAAAAAGCACCCGGGCCCAAACGCCAAAGGGGTCGCCACCATCCCCGTGACCAACGACGAAGGAGTGACGGAGGAGTATTTTTACGTGGACGACGTCACGGGGCTTATTTATGAGGCGCAGATGGGCACCATCGAGTTCCACACCTGGGGCAGCCGGGTCGATACACTAGAAAAGCCGGACATGATGGTGTTCGACCTGGACCCCGACGAGGGCATGGACATAGCCACCGTCCGGCAGGGGGTGCGGGATTTGAAAAGCATTTTAGACTCGCTTTCGCTCGTATCTTACCTTAAAACCAGCGGCGGGAAGGGGTATCACGTGGTGGTGCCGTTCCAGCCGGCTGCGGACTGGGAAACCTTCCACGGTTTTGCCCGGAAAGTGGCGGAAGTGATGGAAAGCCAGTGGCCCGACCGGTACACCTCCAACGTGCGGAAAAGCAAACGGACGGGCAAAATATTCATCGACTGGATCCGCAACGGCCGCGGCGCCACCAGCGTCGCCCCCTATTCCCTCCGGGCGCGGCCCGGCGCGAAGGTCTCCCTGCCCATTTCCTGGAGCGAGCTGGACAACATCGCTCCGGACGGGTTTTCCCTGGCGGACGTGGCCGAACGGCTGAAACAGCCCGACCCGTGGGCGGGGTTTTTCGGTCATGCGCAGAAGCTGAAATAGAAATGACTTAGGCAGGCCGTTGAAATAGGCAATCGCTTATATAAGAAGGCATCCAAGACAGCTGAATTAGTACTGGCCCATCCGACTGTTCCATGCAAAATTCGGACCGTCGGGCCTTAAAAACATGTAAAGACCGCCGCCCACATTCGGGCGGCGGTCTTATGCGCTTTTGACCTAGAACCTGTTTCGCAGCAATGGGCAGCACCATCGTTTGAATGAATACGTTAAAGTTAATCGTGATGATACTTATCATCGTACATCTGCCACACTCTGCCGGGAAAGAGCTGCTTAAAACGGCCAGTATGCCGATAAAGCTAATCACGGTAGCAATCAGTTCCATCGACTATTCCCATTGTGAATCCTTGGCGTTTGTTTACTTTTCAACCGTTCCGTAATTTTCTCAACCAACAAAAAACCCGGCAGGTTTCCGCCGGGTTTTGCATTACTGTTTATTTTTTTGAAAATACACGGAAAGCTGCACGGACACAAAGTTCATAACCACCGTCACGGCGGCAGCGTATGCCAGCCCCTGCCCGGTAGTAAGGGACAGGTTTGCCAGCAGGCCGGCCAGTTTGTCGCCCAGCACCATCCCGCCCGCCACCACCGCGGCGACCAGCAGGTAGAAAACATACCGCCCCTTTTCCACTCCCAGCGCAAACATCGCCGGAAGGTTTACTGCCAGAAACACAAGGGAGAGGCACGTCATTATCAGCAAAGCGGTGAAATTCTCCGGCTCCGGGGCGATTATTAAGTTCGCCGCCGCGGTCACAACCGCCGCGCAGCCCACCAGAATATACCCCAAAACGTACTTGCTGAACACCAGGCTTTTGACGGAGTAGGGCATCATCACCGCCAGCTGGTTCCATTTGGATCGCTCGTCGTAGGCCATCGCCGTAACGGGAAGCATCCCCGCGTAAAACACGGCAAAGGAGTAGGCGGAAAAGCCCGGTATCAGCGACCAGATGACGATTACCAGCAGAACAATCTTCATCTGTTTCAGGATGGTATACAGGTCCTTGTACAACAGCCCTCTCATTTCCCGTCCCCCCTGGCCATAAACAGAATGATGTCCTCCAGCGTCGTGCGCTCCACTTCCCAGGCCGCCGGCACGGCCGACCTGCGCACAAGAGCTTCGCCCCCGTAGGGCGTTTCCTTTTTGCTGACAACCGCCCGGGGCGGCACCTCCTGCCAGCGGGCCTTGGGCAGCCGCAACAGGGCGTATTCTTCCAGCAGCCGGTCTTTTTCTTCGCAGAAGATGAGCTTTCCCTTGTGGATAAAGGCGATGTAGTCGCAGATTTTCTCCAGGTCGCTCACAATATGAGAGGAAAACAGCACGGAACGGCTTTCGTCCCGGGTAAAGTCGTTAAAAATGTCGAGGATTTCGTCCCGCACCAACGGGTCCAGCCCGCTGGTGGCTTCGTCCAGAATCAGCAGCTTGGGGTTATGGGAAAGGGCCACGGCAATGGCCAGCTTCATCCGCATACCCCGGGACAAATCCTTCACCGCCTTTTTCGGCGGAACGGCAAAGGCCTGCAGATGGCGAAAGAACGCGTCCTCGCTCCAGTTGGCGTAGGTGTGTTTCATGACGGCGTTAATCTGCCTGGCTGTCAGCACTTCGGGAAAATACGCTTCGTCCAGCACGACGCCGATGTCGTTTTTCACCGAAGTGAACTCTTTCGCCCGGTTGTCGCGTCCTAAAACCCGGATTTCCCCGCCGTCTCTGGGAATGGCGTCCAGAATCAGCCGGATGGTCGTGCTCTTCCCCGCGCCGTTTTCGCCCACCAGCCCCAGAATGCTTCCGCTGGGAAGGGTAAAGGAGATGTTGTCCAGGGTGAACCCGGGGTAGTGCTTTGTTACATTCTTCACTTCAATGGCGTTCCTCAAAGCGTCTCCTCCTTCCGAATCATTCGGAACATATCGATAACTTCCTCTTCCGAAAGGCCGCAGGCAGGGGCCAGCTCCCAGACCTGGCGCATGTGGTCTTCCATCCGCTTGAGCATTTCTTCCCGCAAAAGCTCCGTGTTCTTGCTGGCCACAAAGCACCCCTTGGCGGCGACGGTGTAGATGTATCCGTCCCGCTCCAGCTCGTCGTAGGCGCGCTTGGTCGTGATGACGCTGATGCGCAAATCCTTGGCCAGCGCCCGGATGGAGGGAAGCATCTCCCCTTCGGAAAGCGCGCCGGAGATGATTTGGTTT
>JAKPBM010000259.1 GCA_029778935.1 Bacillota bacterium
AGGCTCATGGCCCTGTATGATACAGCCATGAAAGCCTACGACCAAAGTAAGCTGTATATGCCCGGCGGCAATTTACCGGCGGCGGCCGCCGCGGCCTTGTATCAGGCCTGCCGCCGTACTTTATAGATGCAGGAGGACCCTGTTTTGACCGAGATTATTGGCGTCCGTTTCAAAGAAAACGGCAAGGTATATTATTTCGACCCCGACGGAAATTCCGTCAAACAGGGCCAGCGGGTGATTGTGGAAACCTCCCGCGGCCTGGAACTGGGCGAAGTGGTGGTGGAAAACCGCCAGGCCAACGAATCGGAGCTGGTGGCGCCGCTGCGCAAGCTCATCCGCCTGGCCACCCCCGAAGACGTCGCCACCGCCGAGGAAAACCGGCGCAAGGAAAAGGAAGCCTTCGCCATCTGCCAGAAGCGCATCGCCCACCACAAATTGGAGATGAACCTGGTGGACGTGGAATACGCCTTCGACAGAAGCAAAATCCTGTTCTACTTCACGGCCGACGGGCGCATCGACTTTCGGGAGCTGGTCAAGGACCTGGCGTCCATTTTCCGCACCCGTATCGAGCTTCGCCAAATAGGCGTCCGCGACGAGGCGAAAATGCTCGGCGGCGTGGGCATCTGCGGCCGGCCCTTTTGCTGCGCCACGTTTTTGAACGAGTTCCACCCCGTCTCCATCAAAATGGCCAAAGAGCAGTCTTTGTCCTTAAACCCCACGAAAATTTCCGGCGCCTGCGGCAGGCTTATGTGCTGCCTGAAGTATGAGCAGGCGGCGTATGAGGAACTGCTTCGCGTCGTGCCCCCTGTGGACGCCGTGGTGGACACGCCCGACGGGCGCGGCGTGGTCACGGAAGTCATGCTATTAAAGCAGCTGATCAAAGTCCGTCTCGATCATAAGCCCGAGGCCGCTCCCGCCACCTACCGCGCGTCCGACTGCCGTGTGATTCGTCTGCCCAAAGGCAAGGGCAGCCAGGCAAAAGAACTGCCGGTGGAGGATGCGGACGTATCGCTGGAAAAATTATTGGAAGAATAAGAAAGGCGGCCCACCCCGTTTTACGCCGGGGACGGCCGCTTTTTCATAATGTGGGAAGGAGTGTCCGCCTTGGCGGAAAACAACATTACCGTCCTCTGTATCGGGGATGTCTGCGGCTCCGCCGGCGTTTCCATTGTGGAACGGCGGCTGCGGCCTTTGAAACGGGAGAAAAACGTGGATTTCACCATCGTAAACGGCGAAAACGCCGCCCTGTTCGGCATCAACGCCGACCAGGCGGACGCCCTTTTTGCCGCCGGCGCGGACGTGATCACTTTAGGCAACCACGCCTTCGGCCGCAGGGAAATCTCCAATTTGCTGGATGAAAACGAATATATCCTGCGCCCGGCCAATCTGGCCCCGTCCCTGCCGGGCAAGGGGGCGAACATTTACCCCATCGAAAAGAACGGCCGGGTGTTCCGGCTGGGTCTGGCTGTGCTGCTGGGCCGCGTGCATATGGATCTCATGGCCGAAACCCCCTTTTTCTACGCCGACCGGCTGCTTTCCCAATGGGAAGGCCAGGCCGACGGGGTGATTTTGGAAATCCACGCGGAAGCCACCTCGGAAAAAATCGCTTTCGCCTGCCACGTGGCCAACCGGGCCTCCGCCGTGTTCGGCACCCACACCCACGTGCAGACCAACGACGCCCGCCTGATCGGCGCCACGGGGTATATCACCGACGCGGGCATGACCGGTCCTTATGACTCCGTCATCGGCGTAAAAACCGAAACGTCTGTGGAGGGGTTCCTGACCGACGGCGTCATCCGGCGCTACCAGACGGCCTCGGGGGACGGGCCTCTCTGCGGCGTTTTGTTCACTTTGAACAATCAGGGCCGCTGTTTGGCCGTAGAAACCGTCTGTCGGTGGTAGACAATCCGATTTCAATATGCTTGCAATTGCAAAAAGAAAGGGTTATAATGGGATGGCAAAAGCCGAAAAACGGCATATCTCGGGGCGGGAATACCGCACTGGATGCAAAAGGAGAGGTCCAAGTGGTACAGAAACTAGGGATTATCGGTTATGGTGGAATGGGAGAATGGCACCATAAAAACGTACGCGACCGCGTAGACGGCATCGATGTCGTCGCCGCGTATGACGTGCGGCCCGAACGGCTGGAACTGGCAAAAAAGAACGGGCTTCGGGCGTATTCCTCGCTGGAGGAAATCCTGGCTGACGACGAAATCACCATCGTCACAATTGCGACGCCCAACAACTTCCACAAGGATTTGTCCATCAAGGCGTTGCGCGCCGGAAAACACGTTGTCTGCGAAAAACCCGTTACGATGAACTCGGCCGAGCTGGAAGAAATCATCGCCGTCAGAAACGAGACGGGCAAGGTCTTCGCCGTGCATCAGAACCGCCGGTGGGACAGAGACTTCCGCATCGTTAAGACGGCGCTGGAACAGAATTTGATCGGCAAGCCCTTCTACATTGAAAACCGCGTGCAGGGCTCCGGCGGCGTGCTCCACGGCTGGCGCGGCTACAAGGTCAACGGCGGCGGCATGCTGTATGACTGGGGCGTGCACCTCATCGACCAGCTGCTGTGGCTCATCGACTCTCCCGTCAAAGAGCTGTTTGCCGACCTGAAGCAGATTCACAGCAGAGAGTGCGACGACAACTTCAAGCTGTATCTCCATTTTGAAAACGGCCTCTCGGCCCACGTGCAGGTGGATACATACTGCTTTATTCCCTTGCCCCGCTGGCAGGTACACGGCGACCAGGCCACGCTGGTTGTCAACGACTGGGCCTGCAACGGCAAAATCGTCCGCGCCAAGGACGACGGCACGGTTTGGGAGGAAAGCATCGTCTACACCGAGGCCGGCCCCACGAGAACCATGGCGCCGCGCCGCAAGGAAACCATCCAGGAAGACCCCCTGCCCACGGTGCAGACCGACTGGTCCGACTACTACAAGAACATTCTGGACGTTATCACCAACGGCGCCGAGCTGATCGTCAAGCCCGAGCAGTCCCTGCGGGTCATGAAAGTCATCGACGCGGCGTTCGAATCCGCCAGAATCGGTAAATCCGTGTCCGGTCCCTTCTAAAAATATAGGAAAAGCAAAATCCCCGCCGAATTCGAGCGGGGATTTTTATGTTTTTCTCTGCAAAGGCAGGGTTTTTCCTTCTCGGTTTGGGGATTCTATGTTTTCCCCGGCGTTTGCGGCGTTACAAATGATTCTTATGAGCTAAACAGGGATTTTGAGCTGTCTCATGAGATGCGTGGGCGTATATGTTTTGGGGGACTTTAATGAAATTTTAGGCAGCAAAATTCTGTTCCGCTCAAAACGGTTACGTTTTCCCCTTTTTCCGGCGGCAAGTAGGCCGCCGCTTGCCCGGTAGATACTCAGAACGCGTTGTGGCATCCCCGTGCAGGTGCGGCGGAGTTTGTTGGCGTTTGCGTACGTGGGCGGAATCGGTTGCCCTGTTTGCCGGGGCGAGCCGCTGTTGCGCCGGCCGGGAGAAAAGCTTGAACCCGTACCTGTTTGGCAGTTCCATGACCTGCCGTCTTTCTGCACACGGTGACACGATTCTTGTGTACACAACGACAGATACCGGACAAAACCTCGGGCAGATACCTTTTCCCCATGCCAAGGCCCGCAAGAATGTCCTGCCCCATCCGGTTTGACGTAGTTTCCAGACGGAAAACAACCGCTCTATGGCAGCGCTGTGCCTGCAATTCTCCTTCCCCGTTGCCTTCGCCAACATCCTCCCCAGCAAGACCTCGCCATCCGGCGGGCTTGTCCATTTCCCCTTTCGCCTCTGGTATATTTTCCCTCCTTTTGGCATATAGTTTAGCAAAGCTGAGCAAAGCCAAAACCGGGAGGACAAGTCTATGAAACGGGGATTATTTTTCGCCATGGTGCTTTGGGTCTGCGTCTTTATCCTGCCCGTGGCGATTCTGACCATGGCCGACGAGCCGAAAGACCTTCCGGCCGGGCAAACGGGCACTGCTTTTTCCACCACCTACCAAACCCTTCCGCCGGTCTCCCTCACGCCGCTGCCGGAACCGACGGGCGAGGATGAAACGGTGACTATCCTGCTTCGCGGGCAGGTGGTGGAAATGCCGGTGGAGCTGCTGGTAGCGGCGGTGACCGCGGCGGAGATGCCGGCGCTGTTTCCCGAGGAAGCGCTCAAAGCCCAGGCCGTTGCCATCCGCACGTATATTGCCTATAAAAAGTCCCTGCCCCCGAGCGACCGCTACCAGGGCGCCGTCTTGTGCGACGACCCGGCCACCTGCTTTGCCGTGGCCGACCTGGCGGCGCTGAAAGAGGAGTGGGGCGACAAG
>JAKPBM010000266.1 GCA_029778935.1 Bacillota bacterium
GCCGGAAGCGCGCCGCCGGACGCGGCCGCTTCAAAGGCCGATAGGTTCTTTTCCAATAGCAGCACCGCGTCCGTTTCCGACAAGGCGGCCCACTCGGTCGGCTCCACAGCGCCGATTAAGAGCGCGGGATCCACGTCGCTGGCCCGCAGGTATAAAACCATACCCAGCGACACCAGAAACACCAGCGCCGGAAAGAACCAAAACCACTTTTTCATCGGGGTTTAGTGGAACTTGGGCAGCCAGTCGCCGTGGGCCTCGATGAGGTCGTCCACCATGGCGACGATGTCGTCGATGCTCAGCTCGGAGCCGGTGTGGGGATCCAGCATGGCCGCGTGATAGATGTATTCCTTCTTGCGGGTGATGGCCGCTTCGATGGTGAGCAGCTGCACGTTGATGTTGGTCATGTTCATCGCGGCGCACTGCACCGGCAGACGGCCCACATAGCAGGGCTGGATGCCGGAAGCGTCGATGATGCAGGGCACTTCCACGCAGGCTTCCGCCGGCAGGTTGGGGATGACGCCGTTGTTGATAACATTGCCGCCGAGTTTGAAGGGCGTGTTGGTGACCATGGCCTGCAGAATGCTGGCGGCGTACTCGGAGGACTTCTTGTGGGTCAGATTGGCGTTGTTGACCAGCTCGTCGCGCTGCTTGGCCCAGCTTTCGATCTGGTTTACGCAGCGGCGGGGATACTCGTCCAGCGGAATGTCGAACCGCTCGATGAGCTCGGGATACTTGGATTTGATGAACCACATGTTGTACTCGGCGTTGTGCTCGCTGGACTCGGTGACATAGTAGCCAATGCGGTGCATAATCTCGCGGCGCACCCGGTCGGGACCCTTGTCCGTGCCCATTTCCAAAGAGCGGCGCTTAATTTCGGGGTACAGGTCGTTGCCCTTGTCGTCGCGGATTTCCAAAAGCCAGGCCATGTGGTTGATGCCGGCGATTTTCCACTGGTACCGATCGTTATACTCCATGCCCAGCATCCGGAGCAGGTGCCTGGCGCAGCCCTGCCAGCTGTGGCAGAGACCGATGGACTGAATGGGCGACGTTCTCTGGACATAGCCGGTCAGCATGGCCATGGGGTTGGAGTAGTTGATAAACAGCGCCTTGGGGCAGACGGCTTCCATGTCCTTCATGAAGTCGTCCAACACGGGGATGGTGCGCAAAGCGCGCATGATGCCGCCGATGCCCAGCGTGTCGCCGATGGTCTGCCGCAGGCCGTATTTTTTGGGAATTTCAAAGTCGATGACGGTGCAGGGCTCGTATCCGCCCACCTGGATGGCGTTGATGACGCAGTCGGCGCCGGCCAGCGCTTCCCGGCGGTTGGCAACGCCCAGGTACGTCTTGATCTTGGCGCGGCCCTCGTTCATGTTGCGGTTGATGTTGGAAAGCATCATGTAGCTTTCATTGAGGCGGGCTTCGTCAATGTCGTACAGGGCGATTTCCGTGTCGTGCAGCTCGGGAGTCAGCAGGATATCCCCCAGCACGTTTTTGGAGAAAACGGTGCTTCCTGCTCCCATGAACGTAACTTTCATCTGAAATTCTCCTTCATCTGTATAGTTATCAAAGGACTCACAGGGTTTTCAGCCACGCGCGCAGCTCGTTGGCCAGAGCTTCCATCTGGCGCACGCGGTACAGGTGCTGTTCGGACAGCTTCAGCCCGTCCATCTTGCGGCAGTAGGTGGTCATCTCCGCGCCGTAGAGGTGCTGGCAGTACTTGGCCGTGGCCGGGTACTGCTGCGTAACGGCGCTCATAACGCCCAGATAGTTGGACAGGCGCTCCGCCTCTTTGGGGTATTTTTCAAAATTGTCGCAGAGCCACTGGTACAAATCGGCATGGTAGTTGGCCATAATGCCGCAGAAACCCGCGGCGCCGTCTTTCAGCGACTCCAATAAAAGCGTGGAGTTGGCGTTGTAGATGCCGAAGTTTGTGCCTTCCACGGCCTTGATTTTGGCGCGGGTGACTTCCGTTTCGCAGGAAGTCTCCTTCATAAACACAAACCGGCCGGTGGACGCGCAGAATTTGAGGATTTTTTCGCTTAAGCTCCGGTTATTCGGGCCGGGCATCTCGTAGAAGCCGAGAGGCATTTCCTTGTCGTCCAGGGCGTCCATAATGCGCTGGATGTTGGCGATGAATTCGTCTTCGGTTTCGTTGTTCTGGTTCAGCCGGGAAACGATGAGGCACAGCGCCGCGGGCTTCAGCGCCGCCATGGCGTTCAGCTCCCGCACCTGGTCCTCAAAGCTGTTGGAGACGTGACCGGAGATGACGACGGTCAGATTGCCCTTATTTTCCAGGATAAAGCGGCCCAGCTCCACCCGTTCTTCCAAGGAAAGCTCCGTCGTTTCGCTGGAAGCGCAGAGACCCAGCACTCCGGCGCAGCCGCAGTCGTTGTACCACTTTAAAAGCCGCTTTACGGCGGGGTAGTCGATTTTCCCCTCCAGCGTAAAGGGCGTTATCATGGCGGGGTAGCAGCCTTTGGGAATGGTCGGCAACGGTTTCATACACATCACGGCCTTTCTGCTATATTATCGGGCGGCGGAGGCGGTCTCCTTGCCCAGATAGACGGGGTCACAGGTCAGGCGGATGCCCAGGCGGCGCAGGGCCTGCTCGTCGGCGTCGGTGAGCAGCACCGTCGAGTGGGCTTCACAGTCGGAAAGCTCCGACAGTTTGGACACGGCCAGCTCCACCATGGGGTTGGTGGCGGCGCAGATGCCCATGGCAATCAGCACTTCCTCCACGTTAAGCCGCGTGGAGTGCATGTGCAAAACGTCTTTTTTGATGCGCAGAATCGGTTCCAGCACCACCGGCGAAAGCAGGTACACGTTGTCCGCCATACCTGACAGGGTTTTGATGGCGTTTAAAATGGCGCTGGCCGGCGAGGTGAGCAGGTCGGACAGGCGGCCGGTGATGATGCGGCCGTCTTTTAAGGCGATGGCCGTGGTGGGCCGGCCGAACTCGGCAAAGCGGTTTCTGGCCGCGGGGACCACCTGGCGGTCTTCCTCCGTCAGCCCCAGCTGCTGCATGATGACCTCGATGCGGTCGGTCACGTCCTGTTCCGTAAGGCCCCGCTTCTGGTCGCAGAGGGCCTGGAAGTAGCGGCGGATGATCTCCTGCTTGGCCGCTTCCCGGCAGACCGCGTCATTCGAAATGGCGTAGCCGGCCATGTTGACGCCCATGTCGGTAGGCGACTTATACAGATCGGGGTTGCCGGTGATTTTGCCGAGAATCGTCCGCACCAGCGGGAAGACCTCGATGTCCCGGTTGTAGTTGACCGTGGTGACGCCGTAGGCTTCCAGGTGGTACGGGTCGATCATGTTGACGTCTTTCAAGTCCGCCGTCGCCGCTTCGTAGGCCAGGTTTACCGGGTGCTTTAACGGCAGGTTCCAGATGGGGAACGTCTCAAACTTGGCGTAACCCGCCTTGACGCCCCGCTGGTGCTCGTGGTAGAGCTGGGACAGGCAGGTGGCCAGCTTGCCGCTGCTGGGGCCGGGGGCCGTGACGACGACCAAAGGCCTTGTGGTTTCAATGTACGGATTGCGGCCGTAGCCTTCCGGGCTGATGATGGTCTCCACGTCGGTGGGGTAGCCCTTGGTCAGCCGGTGGAGGTAGCATTGAATGCCCATGTTGGTGAGCTTGCGGTAGAAGCGGTCGGCCGCGGCCTGGCCGTCGTACTGGGTGATGACGACGGAGTTGACGGAAAGGGACAGCCGCTTCATGTCGTCGATAAAGCGCAAAACGTCCATGTCGTAGGTCAGGCCCACGTCGGAGCGCTGCTTGTTCTTCTCGATGGCGCTGGCGCTGATGCAGAGGATGATTTCGGCAATGTCCCGCATTTCCATCAGCAGTTTGATTTTGGCGTTGACGTCAAAACCCGGCAGGACCCTGGCGGCGTGGTAGTCGTCGAACAGTTTCCCGCCGAATTCCAGATACAGCTTGCCCTCAAACTGGGAAATGCGGTTTTTAATTGCCTCGGTCTGTTTTTTTACGTAAAGTTGGTTGTCAAACCCCTGCTCCATAGCGGCTATTGTTCCCCTTTGCTAGACAAATTACGCAAATTTACCGAATCTGCCCTTCGCCCCGGACGATGTATTTCACAGTAGTCAGTTCCGCCAGTCCCATGGGGCCGCGGGCGTGGAGTTTCTGCGTGGAAATGCCGATTTCCGCGCCCAAACCGAACTCTCCCCCGTCGGTAAAGCGGGTGGAGGCGTTGACGTACACGGCGGCGGCGTCCACTTCGTTTAAAAAGCGCTCCGCCAGAAAGTAATCGGACGTGACGATGGCTTCGCTGTGGCCCGAGCCGTACTTGTTGATGTGGGCAATG
>JAKPBM010000272.1 GCA_029778935.1 Bacillota bacterium
TTGTCGCTTGGATAAGGGGAATCCGCGCCTTCATTTGGGGGATGTGCGTCTTTTCGGCAAAAAAGAAACCAAAGGGAATGAAACCGGCGCCGGAAACGTGCCGCAAGGCCCATCCCGCGTTTATTTGGCGCCGTTTCTCCCGTTGGAAAGCGCCTACAGTAAGCACAAACACGCCGGGCTTGCCGCGCTGTCTCCATGGGCTTCCGTTATGGCGCCATTTGCTTGCAAAGCGCCCTGCCCCGCCGTTATAGCAATCCCCCGCCGAACCGGCGGGGGATGTCTGCGTTGTTATCCAACCTGCGGGAGTTTCGCAAAGCTCGCCGCGAGTTCTTCGTCGGTGGGGACGTAGTCGGTCATAGTGCCGTCTAAGTAGCTGGCGTAGGCCGACATGTCAAAGAACCCCGTGCCCGAAAGACCGAACAGGATGACCTTCTCCTCGCCCGTCTCCTTGCACTTTAGCGCCTCGTCGATGGCCACGCGGATGGCGTGGGACGACTCGGGCGCGGGCAGCGTGCCTTCCACCCGGGCAAAGAGGGTGGCGGCTTCAAACACCCGCCGCTGCTCCTCGGCGCGGACTTCGTCGATGTAGCCGTCGTGGTACAGCTTGGAAACAATCGGGCTCATGCCGTGGTAGCGCAGGCCGCCGGCGTAGTTGGGCGCGGGCATGAAGCCGGAACCCAGGGTGTACATCTTCAGCAGCGGCGTAATTCTGCCCGTGTCGCCAAAGTCGTAGGCGTACTTGCCGCGGCTTAAGGACGGGCAGGACAAAGGCTCCGCCGCGATGAACTTCGGCGCTTTCTTTCCCTGCAGCTTATCCGCCATAAACGCCGCCATGAGGCCGCCCAGGTTCGACCCGCCGCCGGCGCAGCCGATGACGATGTCGGGGTAGATGCCGTACTTTTCCAGCGCCGTCTTGGCTTCCAGGCCAATAACCGACTGGTGCAGCAGCACATGGTCCAGCACCGAGCCGAGCACGTACCGGCAGTTTTCCGTTTTCACCGCCGTTTCAACGGCTTCGGAAATGGCGCAGCCCAGGCTGCCCGGCGAATCGGGGTCTTCCGCCAGGATTTTGCGGCCCACTTCCGTCGTGTCCGACGGGGAGGGGATGACTTTCGCGCCGTAGGTCTCCATCACCGCTTTGCGGTAGGGCTTCTGCTGGGAGGAGCTTTTGACCATATACACGGTCAAATCCACGCCGAAATACGCGCAGGCCATGGACAGGGCCGTGCCCCACTGGCCGGCGCCCGTCTCGGTGGTGAGCTTGGTAATGCCCTGCTTTTTGGCGTAGTACACCTGCGCTGCGGCGGAGTTGAGCTTATGGGAGCCGGAGGTGTTGGAGCCTTCGTACTTATAGAAGATTTTCGCCGGCGTGCCCAGGGCCTTTTCCAGGCAGTAGGCCCGCACCACGGGCGACGGCCGGTACATCCGGTAGAAATTGCGGATTTCCTCGGGGATTTCGATGAAGCGGTCGGTGGTGTTCAGCTCCTGGTCCACCAGCTCCTCGCAGAAAACGGGGAGCAGGTCTTCCTTCGTGCAGGGCTTGCCTGTGGCCGGGTTGATAAAAGGCTCATGCTGTTCCTTCATGTCGGCTTTTATGTTGTACCAGGCCTTGGGCATCTCCTCTTCCGTCAGGTAAATCTTGTAGGGAATGTCCATCACCGTGTCTCCTTTCCTTTATGTAGTATTTTGTGATATAATCGACACGCGCGCCGCGCGATACACACAGCAAAGGGGGATTTTGCATGCCAGCCGGCTCTCCGGTCATCGGCACTCTGGGCGAAAAGACCATGCACGCCGCCGTCAAAGCCCGGCTTTCGCCGGACCCGGCCACCCACGAAGTGCGTTTGGGCAGGTTTGTGGCCGACATCTACACCGGCGGGCATATCTTCGAGGTGCAGACCGCCCAGTTCTACCGGCTGAAGGAAAAACTTGCCTGTTTTTTGGCCGTCTGCCCCGTCACGGTCGTGTTCCCCATCGCCAGCACCAAGCGGCTGTACTGGATTGACCCCGCCACCGGCGAAATCACCGGCGGCCGCCTTTCGCCCAAACGGGAACAGCCGGCTTTCCTTCTGCCCGAGCTGTACCAGCTGGGCGACCTGGCCTTTGCCGAAGGCCTATCCTTCTGGATTGTGCCGGCGGAAACGGAGGAGTTCCGCTATCAAAACGGCTGGAGCTTCGACGGGAAGAAAGGCGCTTCCCGGTGCGACCAAATTCCCCTTTCCTTCGGGCAGACTATCACGGTGGAAACGCCCGGCGACTGCCGCAAGCTGCTGCCGGAGCTGCCCCAGCCCTTTACCCAGAAGGACTTTGCCAAAGCCGCCCGCCTTTCCCCGCGGAAAGCCTGGTGCGCTTTGCAGTTTCTAAAGCGCTGCGGCATTGTAAGGCAGGAAGGGTTGAAGGGAAAAGCGTTCCTGTTTGCAATAAACGAGGATACCGCCCAACCGTAACGGCGAAACCGGGGCTTCATCGCAGGCAACGCAGCCCGCACACGGCTCACAGGTTTTCCGGAACACCGCGTATATTTTGCCAGTCGTTTTAGTCTCCCATCGCGGCAAGATTTTCGCCCGTCTGAAAAAGCCTGCGGCCCGCGGCTATTTTATCGCAGCCAAGGCTTGCATTGGCTAATCTCTTTGCCCCCCGAAAGCAAACGGCATCTCAATCCGCCGGCGCAGTCCCTTGGAATATCGGCGCTCAGCCGCCTTGGCCGTCTCGCACACCGCGGAGATGCGCCCGGCACCTTTCCGGGCAAAGCGCCCGCCGAACACGGCGGAGCATACGGTCGGCCCCCTCCAGACGGCGCCCGCGCCTTTTGTACAACAGCGCGCCGCACCGATACAGCCGCGGCCTTTCAACCGTTCCCGTCATACAATTTTCTGCGGATAACGGCGTCATCTGAAAGCCGCCCCTGAAACCACCCCGAAGCAGCACATCAACCGAGCCTGCCCCGCCAAATCGCCCAGTCAAACCGTGTTAGACGGATGATACCCCCGCCATGGGGATGGGCGTTTCTTTGGCGTTACGAAACTTCCCGCCGCCGGCTCCGCTGGCTGCCCCGTCCGCAGCGTATAGCCGAAATTTCCCGCCGCAAACTTTTCTAATCAAAAAAGCCTGTCCTTGTCACCCAAGGACAGGCTTCGCCTGCGGTACCACCTTGCTTGGCGCAGAAACTGCGCCCGCTCTGCCCCTTAACGCGGGGAAACGTCGCGGCATACTCGGCAACGCCTTTGTGCCGCACCCTCGGAAGCCCATTTGTCCGATGCACAACGGCCGGGCTTTCACCTGCCCCCGGCTCTCTTCTGCGTCTGCGTTCCGGTTTTACTTCTTCCTCGGCGGTTTAGGAAATGTTTCGAATATTAAAGCACATTTCCCCCGCTTTGTCAAGCATAAATTTTCATTAAAACGAAAAATACGATTTCCTCTCTTTTGGAAAGTCTAAACGGAGTTTATTACCGATTTTACCAAATATCCGGATGATTTCCACGAATAAAACCCCGTTTCCTTTGCAAAATTTATGGTCAGGGACAAAATTTCCCCTTCTTTGGCTTGTAGAATCCCCGCAATTGTGTTATAATACTTTTGACCTGATTGGGTAGATTTCTGTGAGCGGGATTGCCCCGCCCGAGGAGGCTTTTGCCATGTATTCTGAATACGGAAACGATTTTATCACCCTGACCGACGAAGAAGGCAACGAAATCGAACTGGAACACCTGGATACCATGGAGTATAACGGCCAGACCTACATGGCCTTTATCCCCGCGGAACAGGCGGATAACGAGGCGGACGATACCGCCGAGCTCATTATCCTCAAAGTCGAAGAGGCCGACGGCGAAGAGCTGCTCGTCACTCTGGACGATGAAAACGAACTGGAAACCGTATTTGACCTGTTCCTTGCCCGTTTCGAGGAAATGGACGAGGAAGGCCCCGACTTCTTTGACGACGACGAAGAGGAAGAGGACATCTAACCTCGGGACATTCCGTCTCCCATAAGCATACAATACATTGATAATGCAAATACTAGTGTTGAACACCTGCGGTTCTCGCGATTCCGATTTGAATTAACCCACAAATTCGAAAAGGGCTTCCGGGCTTCCGCCGTGGTTTGCAGGCCTCCCCGGCCGGAAACTGTGTTTCCGGCGGGATGTTGGAAGCAGTAAAGCGGCGGAGAGGTCGCCCACCTGCTGATAAATGTGCAGGTTATTTTCGAAAGGAACGCGGTCCACGCGGGGTCGTACACTGTTTTTGCACAGTGAATATCATCAAAAGTTTGGCCGGGAAAGCTACCGTTTTCCCGGCCTTTTTGGAGGATGCTATGAAAGTTGCGCATCTTATCGGCGGCGGCGACGTGGGCGGCGCCAAAACCCACGTGTTGTCGCTGATTGCCGAGCTTTCCAAAGAAATCGACGTGACGCTGATTTCCCTTCGGGAAGGGCAGTTTGCCGAAGAAGCCCGGAACATGGGGCTGCATATCGTCGTCGTGGACGACAAAAACCCCTTTACCGCCCTGTCCAAGGTGAA
>JAKPBM010000298.1 GCA_029778935.1 Bacillota bacterium
GAGCTGATGATCGCCCTGTTCAACGCGATTCAAAACGGCGAACTGTTCCTTGTGTACCAGCCCAAGCAGGACATGCGCACAGGACGCATGGCGGGCGTAGAGGCTTTGGCCCGGTGGAAACACCCCACCAGAGGCCTGATCTCTCCCGACGTGTTTATCAAGCTGGCGGAAGAAGTGGGCCTGATTCACGACATCACCCGCTGGGCTGTCCTGACGGCGCTGGAGCAAAGCAAAACCTGGCGCGAACAAGGCCTGAACATCACCATCGGCATCAACATTTCCTACAAGGATTTAAGCGACGCGGACACCCTGCGGTTTTTAAAGGAAAACCTGGGCGGCAAAAAAGGCGACGAGGCCGGTATCGAGCTGGAACTTACCGAGCGAAGCCTCATGGACAACGCCATGGAAATCTCCGCCGCCTTGTATGAGCTGAAATCCTGCGGTGTCAACATCCACCTGGACGACTTTGGAACGGGGTACAACTCCCTTTCCAACCTGCTGCATCTGCCGGCGGACTGCCTGAAAATCGACAAGACATTCATGAGCGGCATCGGCGAGTACGTGAGCGACGCCATCATCCAGTCGCTGATCCGCTTCTGCCACAGCACGAAAAAGAGGATCATCGCCGAAGGCGTGGAGACACGTGAGCAGTGGGAGGCCCTGAAAGCCATGGGCGTGGATTACATACAGGGATATTTCTACAGCCGCCCGCTGCCGCCCTGCGCCGTCAAGGCCTTTTACGAAGCGGAACGGTTCTGCCGCACGGAAGGGGTCGTTTCCGTTTAAGCATCCCCTGGTGGAAATCTGATTTCCGCCTTCCCCTTACAAACCCTGCCGTAACCCCGGCAGGGTATTTTTATGTTTGCGCGTCCCTGGCCCTGTCGTACACGATTTCACCGTTGATAATGGTGTATAGACAAGGGGTGAACACTTCCATGGGGTTGCCGTCGAAGATGGCGATGTCCGCGTCCTTGCCGGGGGCAAGGCTTCCCACCCGGGCAGCGACGTTGCAGATTTCCGCGGCGTTGATAGTGATAGCTTTCAGGCCTTCCTCAAGCCCCAGACCTTCCTTGGCGGCAATGCCGGCGCAGAGGGGCAGAGACTGGATAAGAGTGACGGGATGGTCGGTGGTGATGGCGACCTTGACGCCGGCTTTGTGCAGCACGCCGGCGGTTTTGAAATTCAGATACTGGGTTTCCGTCTTGTTTCTGGCGGCCAGGCTTGGTCCCACGATGGCGGGGAAGCCGGAAGCGTGGATTTCGCCGGCGATGAGGTGGCCGTCGGTGCAATGGTCCAAGGTAAGAAGCAGGTCAAACTCTTTGGCAATGCGGATGGCCGTGAGAATGTCGTCGGCCCGGTGGACGTGGGCTTTGAGGGGGATTTTCTTGTCAAACACGGGCAGCCAGCATTCTTTGCGGAAATCTTCCTCAAAGGCTTCGCCATTTTCCAGGGCATTGCGCTTATTCTGCCAATACTGCCGGGCGGAAAACAGCTCTTCCCTGAGCATGGCGGCGATGGTCATGCGGGAAGAAGGCATCTGGTTGTTGCCGCCGTAGTGGGTTTTGGGGTTTTCGCCGAAGGCGATTTTCATGGCCGCCGGCTCCAGCACCACCATGCGCTCGATGCAGCGGCCGCTGGTTT
>JAKPBM010000318.1 GCA_029778935.1 Bacillota bacterium
CCATTATATCTTTGGAACGACAGCGAAGGTCTCAACAAATTCTTATTTGAAGGGTTTTATGATAATATTCTCGCGTCATTCGGGTGGCAGAACGTAAATATCGGAGTACCGTTAATGGATACGACAACGCAAAAAATCAAAGAGAAAAAATTATTGCTTGAAATTGCAGGCGAAATCCATCCGAAAGAAAGCCTATATAACTTCAAAGAGTATATGAAAGAAGTAATGCCGAAAATGGAAGATACGGAGTATTTGGTTATTTATAATCCGGATACATGGAAATACCAGGTGTTTTATTTTCTTGATACTGTAGAAAAGGCGCCGACAGAAAAAGGCGTTCTCTACGACATACTTCATGTGTCCCAATAAAAAATGCATCCTATAACAAGGCGGCTGCTCCCTTACAGAGCAGCCGCCTTGTTCGTGCCCGCCGCAGTGTGCAGTATGTATTATTTGAGCAGCTTAAATTTCCCGATCACGGGCAGTTCCTTTGCCCGTCCGTTGACGGCGTTTATGATGCCGATGATGGCAAGAACGGAGAAAACGATCCATACAAGGCTCAAAACCGTGCTGAGGATGCCGTAAATCGCGCCTCGGCCGCCCAGATAGCCATAGGCCCAGTTCCACGGGAAGATGGCCCGCAAAATCGCCATGAGGATCGATTGAACGATGCCGTACGCCACGCCCGCAATCAGCAGAACCAGGCCCTGGTTGGCGTGATACCGGGCGAACCGGCTTTCCTTTGCAGAAAGTATCGGAACGAGCACCAACAGTCCGAGATAGGACAGGATCGCCATCACCTTGTTGTTCTGCACATCCTGTGCGTCAAACTCCGCCGTCATGTCTGCGGTGTTGTTCAGTTTGGCAAACTTGGAGCCGAAATTCTCCTGCTGCGGGGGCTGCTGAGTTTGCTGTGCGGCGGCTTCCACCGGTGCGCCGCAGCCGGGACAGAATTTTGCGCCTTCCTCAACCCTTGTTCCGCATTTTCCGCAAAATGCCATTGTGAAAACCTCCTTATTATCTATCGGCAGAAGTGTCCCGCCGTTTTCTAATTATTTAAATTGCTTCAAAAAGTCGATTAAGCTTCCGAACTGGCCGCCGAACTCGGTGTTTATGTAGTCTGTGAGCCTGCCGCCCAGCCAGCGGAACACGATATAGCTGATAACGGAGAGGACAAGCCCGATACCAAGCCAGATTAGAATCGCCTTAGCAAAATTCTTCTTGCTCTGGTTCTTTGCCGCGAGTGACATCACCACGCAGACCAGCCATCCCAGCACAGGGACGGAGTACAGGAGCATCATGCCGAAGAAATAGCCTGTGCTGATAACGCCGCTTTTGTCCGGCTGCGGGACGTTCTGCGCCGGATACACAGGCGGGGAAGGTTCGGCAACGGCGGGCTGCGGCGGCATGGTTGCCACCTGCGTTGCTGCGGTTTCCGGCTCTTGGGCCGCAACCGGCTGCGCGGCACTTGTTTCCTTCGCAAGGGGCGTTCCGCACTCGGTACAGAACGCTGCGTCTTCGGAAATTTCTTTGCCGCAGTTGGTACAGAATCTTGCCATACAATCACCTCATCTTCTCTACATTGACATCATCTGATAGCCTTCCGGCAGCTCAAAGTGGATCTCGTCTGCGGCAGGGGTGTCTTCCCCGCCGCGGGCGGCAAGGGAAAAGACGAGGATCAGCGCAAGCGCTGCAGTCCTACCATTATGCATCTCCTGTTACTTTACCGTAATTACGACAGGAACCATTGGCTCATAGGTGGTTACACCTGTCTGCCAGTCATATGTGCTTTTCTGGCCCGAAATGGTCAGGGTGCCGTCTTTCAGTTCATAAATGCGTTCCAGCCCGCCGCTGCTTTCCAGCGCCAGAACCCAGTTTTCGTCCAGATCCTTCCGTCCCCAGGCGGAGTCGGCTTCGGGATCGTAGAACACCGACCCTTCCTTCGGCATCCTGGTGTCATAGTCCATCTCGTACTTGTTGACGCTGTGGAGCACTTCGGTGATTTGCCCGTCCTTGTAGGTGACGATGGCCCGGTCGGTTATGCCTTGCAGCGCATAGCGGTCATTGCCCAGAGCGATAAATTCATAGAACTCATCCAGCTCGCCGTCAATGCGCTGCTCATAGCGGATGCTTTCGCTTTCATAGCGCAGCAGCTGCTCAACCGACTTGGTTTTGCCCTCGTTATCCCGATCCTGCATCGTATAGGTAATCTTGTAATTCCCGCTGGAAATCACGGTAAGCTGTGCATCCTCGACGCCCAGAATCCGGTATGCCGTCGCAAACACGTACGGGTCAATGTCGTCCGTTACGGCTGCGGTCAGCGCCATATCTATGGACACGAACGGAAGGTACAGGAACATCATTAAATAAGAGGGATCGCTGAAATATCCGGCCGGGTTTTCCTTTTCCAGCCGCGCATTGTGGTCGGTCACGATTGTGTTTAAGGTGTCTCCCAGTTCCGTCACAAGCTCAAGATAAAAAGAGTAACAGGTCGCATAATCTTTTCCCGGAGCATTGCCGCCCGTAACATTGCCTTCCGAAGCATTGCCTCCCGGGGCATTGCCGCCATTTTGGCCAGCGCCGGGGCCGTCCGTCCTCGAGCTTCCGGACGGGTTTTCGTTGCCGCCTGGCTTCGGGCCGGCTGTCCCGCCGCAGGCGGCGAGGGAAAGTATCAGTATAAGGGCAAGCGCGAAAGCGATGAATTTTTTCATGTTGTTACCTCCTGATTTACTCCTGTTTAAATCCGGCGGGCACATTTTCGTGCCGCAGTTGCCGCAAAATTTCGTTCCGGAAAGGCTTAGGGTGCCGCGGGCATTTTCTCGGCGAACAGGGCGGGGCCTGCGCCGGATTACAGCCGCAGTTGCTTTGAAACCGCGCGGCCTTTTCTTTTTTTGCGCCGCAGTGTAGGCAGACCCTTGCTTCTTTTAGCTTCCGGCGGGCTTTCCGATTCTTTATAAACCGCCAAGCCCTCCGAATCAGCCGCTTTCCATATTGTGATTTCTTTAGTCGTCTTTTTTGGGGGATTGCTTTTGGATTTCTCTGCCGCACTTGGGGCAGTACCCCGCGCCGTCGGGGGCGACGGTGCCGCAGAGCGGGCAATAGGGGTGCATCCTGCGGTAAAGATCGAACAGTGTCTTGCCGTTTATCCGTTTTCCGCAGTGGGTGCAAGTGTTTTTGGCGGCGTCCTCCATGCTGCCGCAGTGCGGACAGACCTTCAGACGTTTCATTACCTCCGGGCCGAAGCCGTGCAGCCGCATATTGGCCTGACGCTCCCGCTCTTTGTCCTCGTTTTTTTGCTGTTTCATCCGTCCCCCTCCTTTCGGTACTGCAGCTTTGTGCCGCAGTTGTGACAGAAGTTGTCGGAGAAGGGCACACGTTTTCCGCACTGCGGGCAGTAGTTGGGGCGGGTTTCCCACGGCGCGCATTCCACGCATTGCAAAACATCCGCGTTATACATGACGCCGGAAACCCATCTGCCGCATCTTGCGCATCGGTTAAAGTGCTGCCTGCCTTCGGATTCCCACGCCAGCCGCAGTTCCTCCGACGGCGATTCGGCGCAGACCGGGTTGGTCGTGAGCATTGCCGCCCCGGACAGGGAACAGAAAAAGCGGTACCGGTTCCCTCCGGCGTCGGCGATGATCCGATAGGGAGCGGTCATCGGTGTGTCCTTCTGAATCAAACGCAGCGCCTCCTTTCCTGTCTGGCAAAAAATGCAAAATAACCTCCGGCTCACCCTTGATTCAAGCAAAACCGCGTGATAGAATGACACAAAAGGGAGGCCTTCCGCCGGAGTTTGGCGGAAAAAGGCCTTTACGAAACAAAGTGCCACGCAGAGGGGTACCCCTTTGCCAAACGGCCTACCTGCTTTCTTCACAAGGGGAGCCTTTCGCTGAAAATTATACGGATTATCCCGGATTTGTCCCCACCCCAAACGGCCAAAAGGGTGGGGAGTCCGACAAAATTTCGTTTTTTCTCCGAAATTTTTTTGATTTTGGGGTGGGGCAACAGCGTTGTCTGGGATAGGAGAGGTGATTTTGTGAAACGGATACTGGCTGTCGTTTTGGGTCTTGCAATGGTACTTATTCTTGCCGCTTGCGGCGGGCCGTCGCCCCTGAATCCGAAGGATCCCGTCACGCTTACCATGTGGCACAATTACGGCGGGAAGATGCAGGAGACGATGGACGCCCTCCTCGGCCGCTTCAACGCGACGGTCGGAAGCGAGCTGGGGATTATCATCAAGGTGGAGGCGGTCGCAGCCAGCGCGGACCTGAACAAGAGCCTGATTATGATCGCCCATGACGACCCGGGCGCACCCGCCATGCCGGACATCTTCACCGGCTATCCGAAGATCGCGTCGCTGTTTGTGGAGAACGGCAAGCTGGCGAATCTGGACGCATACTTCAGCGAGGAAGAGCTGTCCGCCTATGTGGACGCTTTTATTGAGGAAGGGCGGCTGCCGGATGGCGGGCTGTATGTCTTTCCCATCGCCAAATCCACGGAGATCCTCTATTTGAACCAAACGCTGTTTGACGAGTTTGCCGCCGCCACAGGTGCAAACGCCAAACAGCTGTCCACCTTTGAGGGGATCGCTGCGTTGGCCCGGCAATATTACGAATGGACAGACGGCCTGACCCCGGACATTTCCGGCGACGGAAAGGATTTCTTCGCCGCCGACGCGTGGTTCAATGTGGCGGAGGCGGGCATGGAACAGCTGGGCGGCAGCCTCTTTGACGGCGGCGCGCTGAACCTTGACAGCGATACCTACGCCCATATCTTTGAGACGTTTTATACTCCGGCGGTCGAGGGCGGCATCGCCATTTACAGCGGCTATTCCTCCGACCTTTCCAAGACCGGGGATATTGTCTGCTCCACCGGGTCGTCCGCAGGCATCCTGTTTTACGGCGACACCATCACCTACGCGGACGCCACGGTAAAGCAGGTGGAGTACAGCATCCTGCCCTATCCCGTTTTTGAGGGCGGCGAAAAGCTGGCCTTGCAGCGGGGCGGCGGGCTGATGGTGGCAAAGAGCAACGAAAAGAAAGAATATGCCGCCG
>JAKPBM010000327.1 GCA_029778935.1 Bacillota bacterium
TTGAAAGAAAAAGACTTGCCGCCGGAGTACGGCGGCAAGTCTTTTTTCAAAATGAGCAATTCAACACACCGGTTCATTCACATCAGATGCATATTTATACATACAGCATACGGGCAGAGCGCGGCGGCCGGCTTTCCAGCGGTCTGACTCCGCCGTCTAATAATCCCGTATCGGCGTCATGTCGCAGGGCTCCGGCGGCCAGACGCCCTTATTCGACAGCACGCGGATATTCGTAAAGCCCCACTTTTCGCTTAGATGCGTAATGCCGTGACACTTGGCATCGGAGATAAACTGTTCGACGGCTTCCTCCCGGCCGGAATCCGGCGCCTGGCGGAAAAATTTCGCAATCCGGACGGACAACCGCTCTTTGGCCACCCGGGCGGACAGAACCGGGTCGCTGGCGACGGCTTTTTCCGCCTTGTCCATGAGGTCGTCGCATGTTTTCAGCTGCTCGTCAGACAGGAAGGGCACCGTGGGAACGTCGTACAGGCTCATGTGATAGCCGGAAGCGACAAGGGCCTTGTGGGTCAGCTCCAGGAACTCGGCGATGAAGGGGGCCGCCGGGCCGAACCAGGCGTCCAGGAACTCTTTGGTACCCTTTTCCACGTCGAAATCCGGGTTCCAGAGGAGTTTGGCAAGCAGGTACGCCCGAAGCTCCGCCATCTCGCCGGAGTGGGACTGGCCGTTGCCCTGGGGGAACACGCCCTGCACCTTGTTTTCCGCAAACAGCTTCATGTTGGGCTTTAACACGTGCAGGTTGGGGTGGATGTTGCAGTAGAACTCAAAATCCGTCACGTAGTCCCAGATAAAGAGTTTTTCCGAAATCTCCGCCCAGCGCTTTAAGTCGCCGGCAAAGTCGCGGAAAATGGGGTCCACATGGGGCCGCTTGGTGTCGGCGATTTCGGGGCACTCCGCCAGCGGGTGGGTAAAGCAGCACTCAAAGGTGCAAAGCCGCACGATGACGTTGCGCCGCGGGCGCACGTGTTTGGGAGGCTTGCGGGAGTAATCGTAGGCCAGCGTGTCCACCCAGACATGGGGGAACTCTTTCTCGATGGCTTCGGCAACTTTGTTGACAAACCGGATGATGGGGCCGGACTCGCTTCCTTCCTCCTCCACGATTTTCCGGCAGGCCTCGCACTGGCAGGGCTGCAGGCCGTCGTTTTGTGAAATGGAGATGATGGCGCAGTCGGGGTGAGCCCGCAGGTCTTCCAGAGCCTTTTGGGTGGCGATCTCCAGCACTTCCGGGTTGGAAAGGCAGAGCTGGGCGAAGGGATGGTCTTCCCGCCTGCCGTCCCGCAGGGCAAAGTATTCGGGGTGGTCTTTATAGTATTTTGCCGGCGGGACGAGTTTTGAGAAGGTATGTACGAAATACCCCGGCACATAGCCCAGCTTTCCGCCGTGCTCGGCATGCAGCCGGTGATGGTCGCCGTTTAGGCGCAGCCTGGCGGCTGTATCGCCGGGGAACGTGTCGCGGTAGAACAACTCCCGGTAGGGGAACACGGGCTTGTCGAAGAAGCGGTAGCCTTCGGGGATTTCCACAGCGTCCTTTTTGGGAACGACATTACAGCTTCCGGCGAAAAAGCGGCAGCCGCAGACTTCTTCCAGAAATCCGTAGACGCCGTACAAGGTGCCGCGGGGCTCCTGCCCTGCGATGTACAGCGTTCCGTCCGCTTCGGCGATGCCGAAGGAATCGGGGGCGGCAATGTCCTCTTTGGCGATGGGGCCGTTTTCCGCATAGCCTACCACAATGGCGGGCCCGGCCGGCGGGGCCGTTCTGGCGTCGTGCACCGGAAGACGCGCGCCGGTGATTTCGGCGAGGAAATGGGACAACTCGCGGGCGGCATAGCGCTGCGCCGGGTTCTGCGCATCGGATATGCGGATGAATAGGTAGGGCACGTGCCGGGAGATAACCAAGCAAATCACCTCGGATATATTTATTCCGACCCTTTTACAGGCCGGTAGGTACCGGTTTGTCTGTCGTAATACTGCCCCTCGAACAGGCCGAGCAGGGTGGTTTCCACGGAAAGCGAAACGGTGTTTTCGCCTTCCCAAGGCGGTTCGGCAAGGGTAAACCGGAAGGGGCTCCATGCCCTTGTGCCGGCGGGACGGCCGTTTACTGAAAGGGTGACGCAGTGTTCCCAGTCCGGGTCGGCTATTTCGACCGTTTTGGCGGAAACGGGAAGGTCCGTCACCCGTTTGGAAAACTCCACAGTGCTCGCGAAGAAGGGCAGGCCGCAGGCGGCAAGGTT
>JAKPBM010000335.1 GCA_029778935.1 Bacillota bacterium
AGTCTTTCGCGGTTGAGCAGGTTAAATTGCAGGCTGGAGCCTTTCTGTTCCAGAAACAGCTCGATCAGCGCGGTCAGCACCTGTATCCCCCGCTCGCCGCTCATCTGCGGCAGCGTAAGCTCCGCGCAGAAGGAGTCGGCATAGTCGGTAAAATCGACGGCGCCGAGGCTTCTGAGTATATCCGCGGGGTTACGTATCTCCACAAACTCGCTGGGCGAAGCGCCTCTCGAAAGGGGCATGTGCGCTTTGCGCCCGTCGGGCGTCGCGCCAAGTTTTTGCCCCAGGGGGCGGAAAATGTCGTGCGGATAAAACGCGGGAAGGTATTTCCCGCCGCGGGCGTTTGTCTGCCCGGCAAGCTTGGCGATGTCGGCCAGAATCCGGGCGGCAAAGCGGTTTACTTCCGCGTCGTTTGAGCCGTATTTGGGGATACGGCGGACGATATACTGCCGCAA
This sequence comes from Bacillota bacterium, assembly GCA_029778935.1. Classification (GTDB taxonomy): domain Bacteria; phylum Bacillota; class Clostridia; order Oscillospirales; family QAMX01; genus DUUG01. The sequence continues at coordinate 453 of JAKPBM010000335.1, forward strand.
ATCCTCATGGTTTGCAAAATCTTCGGCAAGAATCCGCCGAAACTCGCCCAACGTCAGCCGTTTCTCATCGAACACCAGCCGTTTCAGGCTGAACAGGGAATCCACCAGCGTCGCCGCGCCCACCAATGATATGGCGGTGGAGGAATACTTGGCGCCCCCTTCGGTAACGTCCCGCCCGCTTTCCAGGCAGCCTTCGATGGTCGCCGAATAGAGCGGAAGCGGGTCAAATTCGCACCAGTGCTTCTCCCCTTCGTTTTTCAAACGGACGATTTTTACGTAGTAGGCCGCCGCTTCATGCAAAAACGCGTCGTATAAGGCAGGGTAGCCGTCGAAATGCCCGTTTCCTTCCAGCGTTTTCAGCAACAGCGCCGGCAGGCTGACCCAGGTGTCGGCCCGGGTGTTGACCTCGGTGCCGGCAAGCACCACTTCGTGGCAGCCGCCGCTGACGTACAGCCGCGCGTCCTCCCTTGCCTGGCCGAGTTTGACCCGGGCTTCGATAATCACGTCGTCATTCTGCAGGACGATGGAGGGAAGGTTCGCCGTCTGAATCTCCGCCAGCGTGCAAAAATACTCCCGCGGGTGTCGGGACGATATGCGGCAGTTTACTTTCGTGCCCACATAGCGCCCTTCCAGCAGGGCTTTGAGAATCAGCCTGGTAACGTCGTTGTAGACGGTGTTCCCTTCCCTGTCGCAGCCGCCGAGAATGATGGTGGTGGACGTTTCGTTGTAGCTCTTTTCGGCTTCAAAGCGGACGTCGGTGTAGATAAACAGCGTGTGTATGAGCCGCAGGGCCTCTTCCTCGGTCATGCGGCCGGCTTCCAAATCGGCCTTGTAATAGGGGGAAAGCATGCGGTCCAGGTGGCCCAGGGTGCTGATTCCGATTCCCTCGATGGAGCCGACGCATTCCCGGAAAAACAGGATGGCGCAGAGGGCTTCATAGAAGGTTTTCGGCGGGTTTAAAGGCACGTTTTCCGCTGCGGCCCGGATTTTTTCAAAGTGCGCCCTTTGAGCTTCGTTTTCGGCGCTTTGGGCAAGCTCACCGGCTTTGCGCGCAAAGCGGCCGGCAAGATGTATTAAGGCTTTGACACTGCGCAGTACGGCTTCGTAGAAATCGCGCTTGGCAGGGTCGGCGCATGTGTCCAGCTTCCTTTCGGCCTGTTCCATCATTCCGCGAAGGCCAATTGACAGCAGGCGGTCATACCCCGGGCAGTGGTGGTCAAACCCGACGGGGTTGTTCCAGCAGTGAATCAGACCTTCCCGGCGGTCGGCTTCCAGTGCGTCGGCGTACGGGTTCAGCCACAAGTCGGCGGTTGCGTTATGCAGGTACGAGCCGACCGGCGACTGCAGCCCGCCCCACGAGTGGCGCGGCCGCCCGGAGCTGATTTCAAAGAAAAACGGCGAACGGGAAAACAGCTTCACTTCGCATTCGCGGCACAAAAGCTCATGCAGGGCGGATTTGCGAAGATAAGAAGGCGCGTCCTTATACTGTTCGTACACGCCGCCGACAAGCGCAAGTAGCCGCTTTGTGTCCGGGTCGAAGCCGGCATAATACGCGTCAAACTCCTCGGCAACAGGTTTTAATTCGGGGGAAAGCTTCATATATACGTCTTCCCTTCTTAATCGTTGACTGTGCAGTATAAGCCTTTCTGGCGGAAAATCTCCGCAAAGCGCTCCATCTCCGCGCTCGATGGCGGAACCAATCCTTCCGCCGGAAACGGTCTGTTAAGCGATATGTATTTGCCTTTGCATATGCCGCTGAAGGGCAGCAATTCCACCTTTGGGCGGTTCGGAAGCAATGCGATAAAATCGGCGATGGCCGAAAGCTCGCCTTCGCCGTCGTTAAACCCGGGGATGACCGGCGTGCGAAGTAACAAGTTTGCGCATTGGCTCAGTCTTTTTATGTTTTCCAGAATCAGTTGGTTGGATTGCAACGTGGCGGCCCTGTGTTTTTCGTCGTCAGCGGACTTGATGTCGCAGATAAAGAGGTCGATATAAGGCAGGGCCTTTTCGATTGTATCCCAGTCCGCAAAGCCCGCGCTCTCCACGGCGGTGTGGACCCCTTCCCTATTCAGAGCCTGCAGCAATTCCAGCAGGAACTCCGCCTGGCAAAACGGCTCGCCGCCGGAAAGGGTGACGCCCCCGCCGGTTTTCCGGTACAAATCCCGGTCCGCCAGCACATCGGCGAGGATTTCCGCCGCGGTGTATTCCCTGCCGTAAAGTTTCCGCGCGCCCGCAAAGCAGACATTCTCGCAGCGGCCGCAGCCGTCGCAGCTTTCAAACAGGGCGGTTCGCGTTCCACTGGATTTGGGGCAGGCAGCCGCACACTTGCCGCAGCCGATGCACCGGGCGGCGTCAAAGCTCATTTCCGGCAGAAACCTTTGCGATTCGGGGTTGTGGCACCAGTAGCAGCGCAGGCGGCAGCCCTTGAAAAACACGGTGGTGCGAACGCCCGGCCCGTCGTGAATGGAAAAGTGCTGTATGTCGAAGATGTTACCGGTCATGGCTCGCTCCCCTTGATGGTACGTGGTTCGTCCTGAGAAAAATGCATAGTACGGCGTGAAAATTGTACCAGAAAAACCCTGCCAGGACTACGAAATATGCAAAGATTCAAGGTTTCATACCGATAGCAACACAGCACGAAAGGCAAAACGGGGCTTTCCAACGGGTGATACAGTCCCCACGCGGTTTCTTCCTTCGGCCACCTTGCTAATCCCCGGCTTTACGCTTCATAAACCTTCTGCGGGGCAAACACCGTGCAGTTGCGGCGCTTCTTCGCCAGATACAACGCTTTGTCCGTACTGCTGATAAACTCGTCCGCAGACATCTCCTCCGACGGGATGACGGTGTTCACCCCCAGGCTGATGGTCAGATGCACCGCAACGGCCGAATGGCTATTCGGCACGCACTTTTCCTCCACCGCTTTTCTCATCTGCTCGGCAAGATGCAATGCGCTTTCCTTTTCCGTATGGGGAAGCAATATGGCAAACTCGTCTCCTCCGTACCTTGCCACTTTGTCGGAAGACCGTTTGACCTGCTCCGACAATATCTCCGCTATGAGCTTTATGTAGCGGTCGCCGGCCTGATGGCCGAAGGTATCGTTGTACTCCTTGAAATAATCGACGTCCACCATGATGCACGACAGAGGGATCGAATGCCGCTTGCAGCGGTTCCATTCGTCTTTGAGCTGCTTTTCAAACGTAATCCGGTTCGTAACCCCCGTCAGCCCGTCCATCATGGACAGTTTTTCCAGCTGGACATTGGCTTCCAGCAGCTGCAGATTCACCCGCCTTAACTCAACGGTGGTTTCCAGGATGATTTTTCGGTTGATAAACTCCTCCGCCTGCTTCTTATACCGCATGCAGGCAATCGCCCATGACATGATGACGAAGGTGGTGGAGTTAATCGCGTTCCCAATTAGCAGCTGCGTCGAATCCTGAAAGTGCGGCATGGCCAGAAGAAACATGGCATGAACGGTTATGTACACAAGAAACAACGTAAGGGGCCTGAAAAACGGGGTGATCGCTATCGCTATGACGCCCACAACGTACACAATTACCTGTCCGCTTGAAAACTGGTCCAACAGAGATATGCCGGCGCACCAGAGCAGGATAAATCCGATAAAGATAAGCCCCGCGGCGCGGATCCAGGGCTGGTACTTGGGCACATCCGTTCCCAGCTTGCTAAAAAGCGCGAAAAAGCCGATCATGGCCGTCAGCATAACAACGTACATGGACCCGTAGTAGACGTACGGCTTGCTTAGAAGGTTTCCCCGGTTTATTATGCAGTGAATCAGAATCATCAAAGTTTCTAACACGACGATAACTAACGCGGTAATTTTGGCCCTTGCGATGTTAATTCTGTTGATGCTTATTGCAAACTCCTCTTTATAGCCGTCCGACAGCGTCGTGGAGAAAAAGTTCTTGATAAATGGCAAAATTTTGGATTTCAAAGTCAAAAGCCCCCGTCCTCGATAGCGTATGCAGCCCCTAGGGTTCTGATTATCCGATTTGCGCCGTCTGTTACTTACTATCATAAATCCATTGGGATTTCAAGTCAATGGAGAAGCCAGTCAAGCAAAAGGGGTTATAACTTTCATTTCGTACGCAATACGGTATAATTTAGCCAGGAACCCCACTATGCTCCGCAGTCGGGCAAAAACGGAACGCCGGATAAGTAGGCGAGACTTTGCCTATCGCTGCGTTCGTTAACTTCCGGACACATTGAACGGCAGCGGGACGGACGACATCCGGTCGCTGCGGTTATACCCGTTTGCCGCCTACGCCATTTAGGCGCAAAGCAACAGCAAAGGGCGGGTCGGCGTCACAACTCAGTAATGCGTTTTAGATAGTGCCGGACATCGCGACCGCGAAGCTTACCCGCCAGACGCCGTTCCGTTTCTTTAACGCCTTGCATGTCCAGCCCGGAAGCTATATAATAACCTTGACCAACACGTAGTGCAAAAATCTACATATTGATATACCGAAGGAGATTTTATATGGGAAAAATCGTGACCATGGGTGAACTGCTGGTGGAGATCATGCGGCCGCAGCCCGGAACGGAGCTGTTTGAAGCGGGAACCTTCCGCGGCCCCTTCCCCAGCGGCGCGCCGGGCATTTTTGTCAGCACGGTGGCCCGGCTGGGGCTGGACGCGGCCGTCATCGGCGGCGTCGGAAACGACGATTTTGGCAAAGTGCTCATCGACCGGTTCCAAAAAGACGGCGTGGACATCCGTCACCTGCTGGTAAGCCGCTCCGGGCCTACGGGTACCGCCCACGTCACCTATTTTGCCAACGGCAGCCGGAAATTTATCTTCCATGTAGACCACACCCCCGCCGTGGAAGCCTGCGCGCCGGAGTCTGCGGAAGCGTTCGGAGACGTTTCCTTTTTCCATATCATGGGGTCCTCTCTTATGGCGTCCGTGCGGTTTGGAAAGGAAATCGTCAAAGCCATGCGCATGTTTTCGCAAGCCGGCGCGAAAATCAGCTTTGACCCCAACACCCGGCTGGAAATGCTGAAAGATGAAGAGTCTATGGCGCTGATTTCCGAAGTGTACCGCCAGTGCAGCGTTTTCCTGCCCGGGCTGGAAGAACTGAAGATGATCGCCGGCGAGGAGGACGCGGAAAAGGCCGTCGCTAAGGCATTTGCGGAGAATGAGCGGCTTGAGTACCTTGTCTTGAAAAACGGGTCCAGAGGGTCTTATGTATACGACCGAAGCGGGTTTTTGTTCCATCAGGAGATTTTTAAGGTTCCTTCGGTGGACCCGACGGGGGCTGGCGACTGCTTTGACGGCGCTTTTGTCGCCTCTTTAGCCGAAGGGAGAAGCGTTCAGGAAGCCGCCGAAAGAGGCGCGGCGGCCGCCGCTTTGAACGTGGCCGCCTTCGGACCCATGGAAGGGGACATCAGCAAGGAAAGTATAGCCCGGCTAATTGCGGGCGGTAAATCCGCCGGCTGAAGCACATCTGTCCGGGCGGCTGGCGGCGACAGTCCTTGGGCTATTACAAGCAAGTGCATATAGCAACCCCGCCTACTTCTGGGCATGCGCATTCCGGGCCATATACTGTTCACCAAGCGGCATAGGGTTTGCCCGAAGCTGCTTTCTATCGCCTCGCCCATAGTGTTGCAGCATCCGAGGCAGCAGCTGCCCGGCGGCCGCTGCCATAATCAAGCCCCGTCCCGTTGCAACAGCTTTCTGCGAAACCTTCTGCTCTCTCATAAGGCTGCCACCGGGCGGACGCGTTCTGGACACACCGCCACATCAACAACAAAAAAAAAACACCAGCGCCGACAGGCCGCCGGTGTTTTTATCCCAGCCGCGCCGGCGGTTGCCTTTGCCGGAAGACAAGAGGTTACATACCAATAGCGGAAAACCTTGCAAACTTTTTGTATCAAATCTCAAACACCGGCTTTCTTGGCCGAAATATATTGTTGGCTGCATCCATTTTTTGCCACTCCCCTGCCGAAACTTCGCCGGCATCGGGAACCTTTTTTCTGATACGGAATCTGGAAAGGATGATTTGGCATGAAAAAGACAATCCGCCTGCTGTTTTTGTGCGTACTGACGCTGCTTTTGCTTGCGGGGTGTTCCTCCAAAGGTATCTCCGGAAGCAGCGAAAAAGTGCGCATCCGCCTGCAAGGGCAGGTCGCCCCATTCAGCGCTATTTTAGCAAACGAGAAGGACGCTATGGTGGTAGACCCCGCGAAGGTCACCTCTTTACATATCTCCAGCCCCTCCAACGAGGATCTGGAAGCCCTGAAGTACTTTGTCAACCTCAAGTTTCTGCGCATCGACAACTACATGGATAACGGCAGCCGGGAACCCCTGGACCTTTCTCCCCTGCAGAATCTTCCTTTGGTCGGTTTGAGCCTTGCAGGGTTTAACGCCGCAAAGCCCCTGTCCCTTGCGAGCCTTGCGCCCGTCGGCAGCATCAAAACCCTGGCCATTTTAGACCTCGAGCACTGCCAGGTGACCAGCGTAAAGCCGCTTTCGGGGCTGACCGGCCTGCGCCGGCTCTCCATAAAAGACGGAAGCGGCGTCCGTATCGGGGATTTGGATAGCCTGTCGAACATTTTGAACATGGGCGTCATGTCTTCCGAAATTGAAGAAGCCAAAGAATGGAACTTCGGCCCCTACCGCGACGGCGAGCCCTTGCTCGGCCTGCTGGTTTCCAACGGCAACAGCCCGTCGGAAGTGGAAGCAGTCATGGACGCCATCGCCGATAAACGAATCAGCGGCCCCGACCCCGGCCACACCGACGCGCCGGAGCCTTCGGTGACGGAAACCACCGCACCGGCGGCAACGGAACCTGCCACTGAAATCACCGAACCGCCGGCCGATACCGCCGAACTCTACTACTATGTCGAGTACGAAACGGTCACCATCGCCCCCAACGGCGAAGCCCTGATTACCCTGTATCTGGAAGCCTACGACCACATGGGCAACCTCGCCTGGGTCACGTCCTGGAATAACCTGCGCTCCACGGAGTTGATGATTGCCTCGAAAACGGTGGCCGTCGGCGGCAAACTGTTCAAAGAGGTCACCGGCGAGCTCTACTGCCTGGACGCTGTCACCGGCAAGAGGCTTTGGAACTTCCCCCTCGGCGGCGGCGGCGCGGTCCTCTACCCGTACAAAGGGCGGCTTTTCGTCACCTGCTACTACGGCATCTTTTTGAACTGCGTGGATTTGGAAACCGGCGTCATCCTTTGGACCCTCCACAACCCGGCGGAATACTACTGGGGCCATCTCCTGTATGAAAAGGACGGCGCCATCGTCGTGGGTTACGGGGAAAATCAATTCCTGAAAATTTCCTGTGAAGACGCGAAAATACTGGACCGCTGGGTGGACGATACGTACGTCGACACCTCCATCCGCTTCCCGGCTGCCAGCGCCACCAGCGTGCTGAGCGGCGAAACCCCCCTGCAGTATGACCCCATCAACTTAACCGACGGCGACCACCGGACAGTCTGGGCGGAAGGCGTGCCCGGCTACGGCATCAACGAGCGAGTGCAGCTCTGGCGGGACATCCCCGCGGATATCCGCAGAATCAATATCCTGAACAGCGACAACGCCTCTTCGGACGGATTTTACGACAGCGGCAGGCTGAAGAAAATCCAGCTCAACTTCTCCGACGGCCAGTATATCATCTACGAAGTAAATCCGGAGAAAACGTCCAACCTTCGTTACATCAATCTGGTGTTCAGCAAGCCCGTTACCACCGAGTACATCATGCTGACGATTCTGGACGTTTTTGAAGGAACCAAGTACGACACCACCTACATCACGGACATCACCGCCTATCCCTGGTAAAATGGGGTTGCCCCTGCCGGAACCTGTTTTACTGATTTCATCCGCAAAACCTGCGCATAAAACGGCCCCGTCCCATTGGCGGGGGCCGTTTTGGCTTAAAAATGCGCGTTTAGCGCCAAAGTATGCCGAACACGGCATTTTAACGGCGGAATTTCCTCTTAGGCTCAGGTAATTTGCGCATTTTTCGTAAATAGCCGCTTCGCCGCTGCAAAAAACGCCCATCCGGAAAACTCCGGATGGGCGTTCGCAATAGGGTCGGATTTACATGGCGCACTCTTTTTCCGGCTTTTGGGAAACCATATTGTGCGCCCAGCGGCCGCTTTTGACCAGCAGAATGCCGACAAAGCTCTTCAGCATATCCGCCGCGTAGCAGACGGGATAGAGCGTGTAAATATCGAGAGAGGTCAGCTTGGTAAGCGCCAGGCTGTACGGCACCAGGATGCACCAGGTGTAAACGCAGTCGAACAGGAAGGTGATAAACGTCTTGCCGCCCGACCGGATGGTGAAATACGTGCAGTGGGACACGGCGTTGAACACCATAAGCACGGCCGAAGTCCGCAGGAAGCTGGTCGCCAGGCTCCGCACGTCTTCGCCGGCGGATTTGAATATGTGCGGAAGCAGCGGCGACAAGGCAAACAGCACCGCACCCGCGACAAGGCAAAGGCTGACGTTGAAGAAGATAAGCCGCCAGGCGGTTTGTTTGGCCCGCGGGATGTCATCGGCCCCCAAAGCCTGGCCGACCATAACGGCCACCGCCGAACCCATGGAAGTGAGAATCACGTTGAACAGGTTCGTGATGGTGCTGGTAATGTTCAAAGCCGCCACCACGTTCAGCCCGCGGGTGGAGAAAATCTGCGTCAGCGTGGTCATGCCCAGCGACCACAGCAGCTCGTTCACAAGCAAAGACGCGCTCTTTCTCGCAATGTTG
>JAKPBM010000356.1 GCA_029778935.1 Bacillota bacterium
AAACATCCTTAACGGGATCAAACACGTTTTCCCAGTTGGTACAGATTTCGCCGGTCAGGCAGGCAAGCAGCAGCCTGGCGGACTGCAGCACCTCCGCGTGCTGCTGATAGGTTTTGGCCAGTTTCTGTATCAGCATGGACTCCAGCCCGAACAGGCGGCCGTGCTCCGCCGCGGCGGAGTACAGGTCGAAGGAAGTTTCAAAGTACCGGGGATCGGGGGCCAGCAGCGCCTCGTACGCCGCCAGCTTCTTTGTGCGCAGCTCGTAGATAGGCTGGAAGGTGAAGGTGACGGCCTCGTCGGCCAGGATTTTGTCCAGCGCGGAGGTTCCCCGTGTCCCGGGGGCGTCCTTTACGCCGATGATGTCGGCGTATTCGACCAGGCGGCCCTTGCCGTTCCGTTTGGCGTAGTACATGGCATAGTCGGCCAGGTTCATAAGTTCGGCAATGCCGGCGGAATCGGCGGGGTACCAGGACAGGCCGATGGAAAAGGCCAGCTTTTCATCGCAATCCGGCGGTTCGTCGGTAAGCGGCACGACGCACGACACGCCGCTGACCCGGCCGGCGGCCAGAATGCGGTGGATGACCCGCCGGGCGCTTTCCTGGTCGTCAAACCCGTGCAGGTAGATGGCAAATTCGTCGCCGGAAATGCGGGAAACGACCCCGTTGAAAAAGGTGAAGAAGGAAAAGAACCGGGCCATCTGGCTGATGTGCAGGTCGCCGGCGCTGTGGCCTTTCGAGTCGTTGATGCGCTTTAAGTTGTCCAAATCCGCAAACATCATGGCGCCGACTTTGTCCGGCGCTTTTTGTATTAAGTCGAATACTTTGCGCTTAAACGCCGGTCGGGTGTACAAAGACGTAAGCTGGTCATAGTCTAGCCGGTATTTGAGCCGCAGGGAGCTGATGATTTCCTCGGTGACGTCGATAATCGCGCCGGGATGGGACGGGTCCGCCGGCAGGTGCAGCCGGAAATAGCGGGCGTCGGCGCCGCTGTCCCAGTGGTAGACGTTGGGAAAGCCTTCCACGGGGCGGGATGTCAGCTTGTCCAGCGCGCGGTTCCACGCGTCCGCGGGAACGGGCTCCTCCGCCGGCAGGGAGAACAGCCGGCAAAGCTCGGGGGAGACGTACATACGGTTTTCGCCAATATCGCAAAAATAGTATACCGGAACGGAGCTTTCGCCCCGTTCTTCGGGGATGCCGCCTTGAAATCTGGAGAGGATGGCCTGCCTGACGGGACGGAAGAGCCGGTTGGGCTGGAATGGTTTAAACATGAAATGAAACACTCTCCTTCCGTCTTAGTAAGGCTGAACAGCCGGGCGGATGTATACAAAAGTATAGCATGCGGTTAGCCGAAAAGTCAACTATTATTGGTCAAATAGCAAGATTTTAAACCGCAAAATTCGACAAATTCTTATACTTTTGACAAAAATAACGGCCTTCCTCCGCCGGGTGCGGGTGGGAAGGCCGTTATGTATCTTTGGTTATGTATGGCGGGCGGCGGTTTTCGCCGCGGGGCGGTAGTACCAGAGGGCGGTTTTATACAAAAGCAGGGTGGGAACGGCGTTGATAGACGCCTTCAGCAGGTTAAAGGGGATGATGACGGGAAGCAACATGGGCTTCACCGCCGAAACGGGCACGCCCAGAAACAGCGGGGTGACGACCAGGTTGGCCCCGGCCATGACCGCCGTCATGGAAAGCACGCCGGCAAGCAAACCGGCCAAAGCGCCTTTGAAGCTTTTAAACCGCTGATAGATCAGCCCCGCGGCCAGCACATACGCCCCCGTGGCGATGATGTGCATGAGAATGCCGTACAGCCCGCTTTTGGCGCTTACCGTTAACCCTTGGATGACGGACACGACGACGGTCAGCAGCAGCCCGCTGCCCGTGCCGGCGACGAAGGTGACGATTAGAATCGGGATGTCCGCCGGGTCGTATTCCAAAAACTCCGCCGAGGGGAACAGCGGCATGCGGATTAACAAAACAAGCACAATGGAGAGCGCCGCCATGACGCCCAGAAAAGCGATTTTCCTTGCCATGAGAAACCTCCTGTACGATAAAAAAGCGCATTCCGAATCTGTCTTCCGGAATGCGCCAAGTCGTCCCACAATTTGACACGTCTTCTCCCATCCAGACTGTAACTGTCGGTTCCGGAATTGCACCGGATCCTGCGCAAAAAGCGCTCGCGGACTATACCGCCGGTGGGGACTTGCACCCCGCCCCGAAGACAAGCTATTCGGTTGTCTGCCTTACTGGTAAATATTATACAGCGGGTTACGGAAAATTGCAACTCCTTTGGCGCTGTTTCCTAATTTTTCATATGCTGGGGAAAAAGTCCGCGCTTTCCCTTTACAAAGCGGATTTTCTATGCTATACTCCATAAAAATAAACCAAAAGGAAGGTTGGCCCCATGCGCCGTGCCGCTGCCGCAACGTATTATGCCTTTTACTTTATTCGGTTACAACCGAATAAGGTTTAGGTGAGTTTTGCTGAAAACTTAGGGCCGGCTGTTTTCGATACGGAAAGCACGAGCGCCGCAGCGAAATTCGCTGCGGCGTATTTTTATCCCGGACAATTTCCCTTAGGAGGGCTGGTTCCATGGTCATCATACTGAAACCCAACGCCGACGAGGGGCAGCTGCAGCATCTGATACAGTGGCTGAAGGAGCAGAACATCGACCCGCGCCCCTGCGTCGGGGAACACCAGACGATTCTCGGCCTGGTGGGGGACACGTCGCAGATTGACATTTCCTCCCTGCTCGCCCTGGACATCGTCGAAGACGTAAAGCGCGTCTCCGAGCCCTTTAAAAACGCCAACCGAAAGTTCCATCCCACGGACTCGGTCATAAACGCCGGCGGCGTGCCCATTGGCGGCGGGCATTTTCAGGTAATCGCCGGACCCTGCTCTGTGGAAAGCGAGGAGCAGATTGTCACCGTGGCCCGACAGGTAAAAGCCGCGGGGGCCACGATTCTGCGCGGCGGCGCTTTTAAGCCCCGCACGTCGCCCTATGCCTTCCAGGGCCTCCAGGCGGAGGGCATCCGCCTTCTGCTGCTTGCCAAACAGGAAACGGGCCTGCCGATTATCAGCGAAATCATGGACGCCGCCCATATCCCCCTCTTTGAGGAAGTGGACATTCTGCAAATCGGCGCGCGGAATATGCAGAATTTCGAGCTGCTAAAGCAGGTGGGGGCCTTGAATAAGCCCGTGCTGCTCAAGCGCGGCCCTGCGGCTACGCTGCAGGAGCTGCTCATGAGCGCCGAATATATCATGGCCGGCGGCAACAGCCAGGTGATTTTGTGCGAACGGGGCATCCGCACCTTTGAAACCACCACCCGATACACGCTGGACCTTTCCGCCGTGCCGGTCTTAAAGAGCCTTTCCCACCTGCCCGTGGTCATCGACCCGAGCCACGGCACGGGTTCGGCCTCGCTGGTGCCGTCCATGGCGCTGGCCGCCACGGCGGCGGGGGCCGACGGGCTGATTATCGAGGTGCACAACAACCCGGCCAAGGCCCTTTGCGACGGGCCGCAGTCGCTGACCCCGGCCCGGTTTGCTACACTTATGCGGAAAGTGGCCGCCGTGCGGGCAGCCGTGTGTGAGGAAGGCGCCGAGCCGCCGGAAAAGCCGAAGGAGGGGGACGTATGCATACGGTGCACGTAAACACCGCCGCGCCCTACGAAGTGAAAATCGGGCCGGGGCTGCTATCCAAAGCGGGGGAGGAAATCCGCCCCCTGCTTTCGGCGGAGAAGCTGTGCGTTGTGACCGACGAAACGGTGAAGGGTTTGTATCTGGACACGGTGAAGCGTTCGCTGGAAGAAGCGGGGTTTGCCGTGTGCGTCTATACGATTGCTCCCGGCGAAGCGTCGAAAAACTGGGCTGAGTTGGGCGATTTGCTTGAGTTTCTGGCCGCGTCGGGCCTGACCCGAAGCGACGCGGTGGCGGCGCTGGGCGGCGGCGTGGTCGGCGATCTGGCCGGCTTTGCCGCGGCGGTGTACCAGCGGGGTGTCGCGTACGTGCAGCTGCCGACGACGTTTCT
>JAKPBM010000359.1 GCA_029778935.1 Bacillota bacterium
CCCGGCAGCGACCAGCATCTGCTGTCCGTCGGCAAGGGGGCGACCCCCGTGCCGGAGGATGTGTTTACGTATCTGGGCATCGGGGCGGAAGACATTCCGTTTCTTAGACGCATCGGGGCAAATGTGTAGCGGGGGCGTTTGGAAACAGCCCAAAGCGGCTGCCGCCTGCGGTTTCGGCGGGGCGACGCGGGAATTTGCGCCAAACGGGCAGAATCCCCGCTTGGATCCGGGTTTGCGGCAGGATATCACGATTCCAGCTTTCGGCGGCCCTTTATCATAACGATTCAGCCCGCTGCTGCTCATAACACCGACTTGGCAAAAGCGCCTTCGATGGATAAGGAGTATGCGACCATTTCCTGTAAAGCCAGCAATACAAAACGGAGACGGTTCTGCCGTCTCCGTTTGGTTTTATACTTATGTAACGTAAGCTGTTCCGGCTTTCTGCCTGCGCGGGGGATGTTTCCATCGGACGCGGATAACGTGCCGGCCTGCGAAAGTCTGAACGCTTCCGCCGGCCCAACCGCGCCGGCCAACCCGCCTGCGGCTAGTTCTTCGACTTGCGCAGGGCGGACAGAACCGCCGGCACGACCAGCATGGCAATAGCGCCGCCGACCAGAGCCGTTATCAGCTGGGGCCAGGAGAACATCTGGGAGAACTTCTCAATCTGCGGAGGCTTCAGGTCGGTCATAGTGGGCACCAAAATTTTCAGGATGCCGAGGTAAATCACGCCGAACTTCAGCACCGCCGCCACAGGAATGGCCACGCCGAAGGTCACATACTTCTTAGCGCCTTCGTAGGTCGCCGCCTTGCGGAACAGGATGCCGTACACCAAAGCCAGCACGGCGTTGCCCAAAGCGATAACCGGCACAAACTGCCACAACGGGCCGATGCCCAACAGTTTTGCCAGCACGGGCGAAATCAGCGCCACGACCAGGCCCGATACGGGGCCGGCAATCAGCGCCGCCGCGGCCAGAACAAAGTTTACCAGCGAGCCGGTGACAAACTGCGTCAAGGATCTGGTGACGTACTGCACGGCAATCAGCAGCGCAATCAGCACGGCAGTCTGCGTAATCCAACGTACTTTGCTGTTTCTCATATTTTATCCCCTTCTCTTGTTTTCTTGAGAAAATTATAGTACAATAGACGCAAGCTTGTCGTTGCCGGCGCAACTAAAAGGGAGGATTTGCCATGTTTATGGAATATTTGCCTGTCATACTGGCGTCGCCCTTGTTCAAAGACATATCTCAGCAGCAGGCCATCCGCCTTCTGCGCTGCCTGGCCCCGCGGGTCATCACCGGAGAGAAGGGCGAAAACGTCATCGACGCCTTTATGGAAGGCGAGTTTGGCATCCTTCTGGAAGGGAAAATCTACGGCGAGAAGGTGGATTTCTGGGGCGAACGGTTTATAGCGGGAGAGATTACGCCCGGCGGGGTTTTCGGCGAAATCTTGGCGGGCCTGCCCCGGCAGACTACCATCAACGTCCGCGTGGAAGAGCCTATGAAGGCGCTGGTGTTCACCCTGTCCCGGGTGATCTCCGGCTGCGGCGTCCGTTGCGAAGGCCACGGGCGGCTTATGAAAAACCTGTTCGCGCTGATTGGCCTGCAGTACTTTGCGCTGCAGGAGCGGATTTACTACCTTACCCGGAAAACCCTGCGCAGCAAGATTATCGCCTACCTTTCCGACCAGGCGAAAAAGGCGGGAAGCATGACCTTCCGCATCCCCCACACAAGGGAGACGCTGGCCGAATACTTAGGCGCGGACCGGAGCGCCCTTTCCAGGGAGCTTTCCGCCATGAAAAAGGAAGGCCTTCTGGACGTGTATCGGGGCAGCTTTAAGCTGTTGGCCCCGAAAGCCTTTCTGGAAGAGTCCGAAAGCTGAAAAAACGCCGGCAGGATTCTCCTGCCGGCGTTTTACGTTTTACTTTTCGTCCAGTTTTTCCAGCAAAGCAACCGTTTCGTCCAGCCAGTCGCCTTCGAACAGCTCGATGGTGCCTGCATCCGCCGCGGCGGCCAGCTTTTCCTGCATGGGGAGCCTGGCCAGAATGGGCAGGCCCGTTTGTTCGGCCACGGCGTCCAGTTTGCTCTGCCCGAAGGGGTAGAGCTTTTTGCCGCAGTCGGGGCAGGGCAGGTAGCTCATGTTCTCCACAAAGCCTAAAACGGGGATGTCCATGAGATTTGCCATGTTGACCGCCTTTTCCACGATGAGGGATACCAGCTGCTGCGGGCTGGTGACGACCACGATGCCGTCCAACGGCAGCGACTGGAACACCGTCAGCGGCACGTCGCCCGTTCCGGGGGGCAGGTCCACGAACATATAGTCCACGTCGCCCCACAAAACGTCCGACCAGAACTGCTTGACCGTGCCGGCGATGACGGGGCCGCGCCAGACGACAGGCTCCGTCTCCTTTTCCAGCAGCAAATTCACGGAAATCACCTTGATGCCCGTCTTTGTTTCGACGGGGTAGATATACGATTCGTCGCCGCCGGCCATGCCTGTTAGGCCGAAGATTTTCGGAATGGAGGGGCCGGTGATGTCGGCGTCTAAAATGGCCACGCTGTGGCCGCGGCGCTGCATGGAAACGGCCAGAAGGGACGTCACCATGGATTTGCCCACGCCGCCTTTGCCGCTGACGACGCCGATGACGTGGCGGATGTGGCTCTGGTCGTTGGCGGGGGCGGCGAAATCCGCCTTGTTCAGCCCCTTTTTGCGGGACGGGCAGCCGGATACATTGCAGCTATGGCAGCCGCCGGAAGGGCATCCGGAGGCGTTGTTGTTTTGCGTCATGTGAAATCCTTCTTTCTTGCCGGCATAGAAGCGGAATCTTACGGAAAAGCTTTAGCCGGCGGGGTTTCTTTCATTTTACTTCCGTTATCAGGCAAAGTCAAGGAAAGTAAGTTACCATTACAATTACAGGAGATTTGCTATGAAAGTTTCGGTTATCGGCAGCGGCCGATGGGGCACGTTTATCGCTTGGTACCTGCACAGCGTCGGGCACGCGGTGACCCTTTGCGGCAGGAAATGCTCGGAAAGCCTTCTTGCGCTCAAAAGAGAGCGGAAAAATAACCTTCTGACCCTTCCGGACGGCATAGAAATTGCCGAGCTGCCGGAGAGCCTTGCGGAAGCGGAAGTGGTGCTGATTTCCGTTGCCTCCCAGGCGCTCAGTTCGCTTTTGGAGGGGATTCGGGAGCATGTGGCCGGAAAGCCGCTGGTGCTCTGCATGAAGGGCTTGGAGAGCAAAACGGGCCGGCGTCTGTCCCAAATCGCCGAAGCGGCGACGGGCGGGGCCTGCCGAATAGCCGTCTGGATCGGCCCGGGGCACGTGCAGGAGTTTTTGAAAGGCGTGCCCAACTGCATGGTCATCGACAGCGAGGACGAAGCGCTGAAATACGGCCTGGTGGACGCCTTCTCCAGCGACTTAATCCGCTTTTACTACGGGCGGGACATTCTGGGCAACGAAATCGGCGCCGCG
>JAKPBM010000375.1 GCA_029778935.1 Bacillota bacterium
GGCACATAAGCGCGATTTTCCGTTTCACTTTGCTTCCTCCTCCGTGCAGATGTAGGTTATCTCGTCAAGGATGTAGTAGCCGTCCGCCTTCTCCGCGGCATCCCGGGAAGCTAACTCGATGCATGCGATTTGGCTTTGCTCCGGCGCGGCGCGGATGGCCCGCTCAAAAGAATAGTGCCGAAACGTGTACACTTCCGCCGCCGGCTTCAGGTGCAGAACGATGCGTACCCCCTCAGCATAGCGTTCGATGCGGGCGGATTCGATATACGGGTCGTTGGGGGATACATAGACGCTGGCCAAAAGCCCCTCGTCGATTCTGACGGACTTAAATGTCAGGGTCATCCGGTGCGTATCCGCGTCATAGGCAAAGCGGCCGCGGGGCGAAACTAACATGTCGAAGGACATGTCCGTCGGGTCGAGCAGCACGGCCAGCCCGCCCCGGGTGGCGAAAGCCGCGTGAGGGTGACGAAGTCCGGCGGATAAATGTCAAAGCCGCTGTAAAAACCATTGTTGGCAAGGGGATAGAACAGGCACGGCCCCTGTTTGTGGAACAGCACGCCGTCTTCGTAGACAAAAGCGTCCACAAAGGGGAGAATCCGGTGGTCGTTGGAAACCTCGTACCAGTGGCGGTACAGGTACAGCGTCGAGCCGTTCACCAGAGTATAGCCGTTTACCAGGGAAGTATATTCATAGGGGCCGTCATAGGGCCAATTGTCCGCGATGGGGGCAAGGGTCTGGGTCTCTTTTTGGAGAAAATACACGCCCCGCGTGCAGTCGTTTCCGGGGATGTCCAAATACTGCCGCGGCGAAAACAGCAGGAAATACCCCTCCGCCGTTTCCACGACTTCCTGCAGAAGGTATTCGGGGAAAAGGCAGGCGAGTTCTGCGCGGATGGAGCTTTCCGAAAGGGGCAGGGAGAACTGCCCCGGCGGGGAACAGACAATCAGGAAAGTGGGTTGCGTGATAGTTGAGGATTCCGAATCGGTTTCGGCGGGGGCTTCGGCGGTTTTAGAACGAATGTCACGGGATGTGACGGTGAGGGTCAAGGGCGTAGGTTCCGCCGTGTCAGCGGGCGGGGACGCCTTCCGGCAGGCGGACAGGGCCAGGCACACAAATAGCGCCAAAAGGGCCGGTTTCCAGCGCATTTTTCTCCCTCCCGAAAGGTTTTTGCCGCTTTGTCGGCGAAAACGCCCCGGCGAAGCTGCCCGTGGAACTTACTTTTATATATACCCTGCGGCGTTTGGGCGGGAAACAAAAAAACGTCAACAAAAAAGTGAAAATCTGCCGACAAAATGCGAACAAAACCGCAAAAGGGTAACAAAAAAGCAGGCAAACGCCTGCTTTCCCGCCCGGTTGGGGCTTACGCGTTTTTCATGACCACGTTTTCCACCACGTTGGCCGCGTGCTCGCAGCAGTCGAAACACACTTCCAGGCAGCGGAACACTTCCGTCCACGCCAGGGTGAGCAGCGCGTCCTCCCCGCCCACAAAGAGGCTGTGGGTGGCGTCGACGTAGAGCCGGTCGCCCGTTTCTTCCAGGCGGTTGACTTCCACAATCAGGTCGTGGAGCGTCTCCGACCGCTTGTAGTGGGGGAACTCTTCCATAATGTCTTTCAAAAGCTGGCAGCTTTTGACGAGCACATCGGCCATGTCCAGCGCTTCCGGCCGGATGGTCTTGATGTTGTACATGTACAGGCGCTGGATAACGTCCTCGATGGCGTCGGTGACGTCGTCCAGCTCGTGGGCCAGGCGGATGATGTCGTCCCGTTCGAAGGGCGGAAGGAAATCCTTGGCCAAAAGGCGCAGGATTTCGTGCTTTGTGTTGTCGGCGGAATGCTCTACGGCGTGCATTTCTCCCATCCACTCGGTCATATGATGGGGAGTGAAGTCGTCCAGAATCGACAGCAGCTTCTCGGCCGCCTGGGTGGAATACTCGGCCATGGCGATAAAACGGTCAAAATATTCCCCGGCTTTTTTCTTCGTCGACATAAAGTGTCCGTCCTTTCGTAGTAGAATCGAGGTAGAAGAGGAGATGCAATCTCCTCGGGACGTTCCGGAAAGCGCTTGGCAAGCTTAGAATGGTTAGTTTCGCATAAATTTACTCGGCGGATGGTGCTGCCGGAGGCCGGAAAGTGTTTTTTATGAGGGACGGAAAATTTCTCGTCCCGCCTTCGGGGTTAAAGCCGGCGGCCACGGCGATGGCTTCCAGAAGGGTCGATTTTCCCGACCCGTTTTCGCCTGCAAAGAAGGTGGCGGCATAGCCGAAGGCCAAAGAGCCTGTTTCCGCTGGGTATTTTACAGCGGGGATTTGGCGCCAGCAGGGAAGGGCGGTTTTTGGCATCAACTTCCGGCAAGTGCAGATGGATGCTTTCGGTATAAGTATGCCCCGTGCCGGCTCCCCGTTTTCCTAAAGTAATATTTACGGAACATTTGACAGAAAGTAACGGGCCTGCTACAATGTATTTCCGTAAACCCATGGAAAAGGGAATTCCTGCCATTGCGCAGGTTGCCGGTAAGGGAAACGCGCCATTTTTTTCCATTATACCATATTTTCCATTGCTTTGCAGTATGTTGGTTTCCGTATAAGAAAACAGGAAACAATATCATCAAAACGGTTGAAACCGGAAAGGAACACCATGAAAGGAAAACTGAACGTAAAAGAAGCCGCCGCCAACTTTTTGCGCGGAGCGATTATCGGAACGGCCATGCTCATCCCCGGCCTGTCCGGCGGCACGACGGCCATCGTGCTGGGCATCTACGATAAAATGATCGCTGCCGTAGGGGACATTTTCAAAAAGTTCAAAGAAAGCGTTACGTACCTGATTCCTATCGGTTTGGGCGGGGTTATTGGCATCTGGCTGTTTTCCAAGCCGCTGCTTACACTGACGAACATGGCCTTTGTGCCTATGATGGGGCTGTTTTTCGGCATCGTGCTGGGCAGTTTGCCGCTGCTTCTGTCCAAGGCGGATACGGAGAAAACGCCCCAAAGCCGTTTGCTCATGGCGCTGTATGTCCTTATCGGCGGGGCGCTGGTGATGTTGCTGACGCTGCTGCCTGAAGGAATGTTTAATGTGACGACCCGGTCGCTTTCGGGGTATGCGTTTCTGTTTTTAGGAGGCGCCGTGCTGGCGATTGCCCTGGTGCTGCCGGGCATCAGCTTTTCCCACATGCTTTTGGTGCTGGGGATCTGGCAGACGGCGCTGGAAGCCGTGCGGAAGCCGGATTTGTACTTTTTGTCCGCGCTGGTGCTGGGGGTAGCCGCCGGAACGCTGCTTTGCACCAAGACGCTGGAGCGGGCCATGCAGCGCTTCCCCCGGGCGACGTATTCGCTGGTGGTGGGTTTTGTCGTTGCCTCGCTGGTGGACGTATATATAAAGGAAGTGGCGCCCATAAACCCAAAGCCTGCGGATTTGGGCATCGGTCTGCTGCTGCTTCTGGTGGGGGCCATGTTTTCCCACTGGGCGGGCCGGCGGTGGGGCGAGTAGGGAAACCTTTCCGGCAAAGGGAAAAAGAAAACGTGAAAGTTACAAAAAGTATCTTGTTTTTACGTGTTTTATATGGTAATATTATACTCAATTTAAAGGACTTCGGCTTGTGCCGGTCTGAACAAGAAGGAGATTGAAAATGGACGAACCTGATGATCCTGACCCTGCCGCTGCAAATGTGTTACCGCAGTTTATTCTGATTGCGGCGCTGACGTTTGTGAACGCGTTTTTCGCCGCGTCCGAAATGGCATTGGTTTCGATCAACAAAAACAAAGTCAAGATGATGGTCGAAGACGGCAACAAGCGTGCCGCCAAACTGGAGAAACTGCTGGCCCAGCCGGATAAGTTTCTCTCCACCATTCAAGTTCTCATCACATTTGCCGGGTTCTTCTCCAGCGCCTCTGCGGCCACGGCCCTGTCCGACCGCGTCGGCGGCTTTCTGGCGAGAATCGGCATCCCCGCTTCCATCAGCGAAACGGCGGCCGTTGTGCTGATCACGTTTGTGCTGATCTTCTTCAACCTGGTGCTGGGCGAACTGTACCCCAAGCGCCTGGCTATGCAGAAGGCGGAGAAATTCGCGCTGGCGGCGGTGGGCGTCATATCCGCCATGCAGGCTCTGTTCTACCCCTTTGTGAAGCTGCTATCCGCGTCGACCAACGGCCTGCTCCGACTGACGGGCCTGAAAGTCGAGGCCATGGAGGAGAGCATCTCCAAGGAAGAATTCAAATCCATGGTGGAAACGGGCCAGGACACCGGTGTTTTGAATGAGACGGAAAGCGATATTTTGACAAGCGTCTTTGAATTTGAACATAAGACGGCCGTCAACGTGATGACGCCGCGGACCGACGTATATATGATCAACCTGGCGCGGCCCTTGTCGGAATATCTGGACGAAATGCTCCACGAGCGGTATTCCCGCATCCCCGTGTATGAGGACGATGTGGACAACATTGTCGGCATCCTGTACATGAAGGACTTCTTAGTGGAAGCAAGACGCGTTGGGTTCGATCATGTGAACATCGCCAACATCCTGCACCCGGCCTACTTTGTGCCGGAAAGAAAGCCCATCGACGAGCTTCTGGTCGAGCTGAGGGAAACCAAAACCCACATGGCCATCCTCATCGACGAGTACGGCGGCTTCTCAGGCATCGTCACCATGGAAGACCTCATCGAGGAAATCGTGGGCGACATCGAGGACGAGTTCGACGCCGACGAGCCGGAAATCCGCAAAATCGACGAGACGACCTATCAGGTCAGCGGTTTGGTGACCATCAACGACCTGAACGACGAGCTGGATCTGGAACTGGACGGCAAAGCCGAAGACTACGACACCTTAGGCGGTCTGATCCTCCATTTGCTGGGCCACATCCCCACGGAGGAGGACTGCGGCACCGAGCTGGAGCATGAGGGCCTGCTGATAAAAATCGAAGCCGTCAAGGATAAGCGCGTCGAGCTGGTAAAACTGGTGATTCCTCCCGTTCCGAAGGAAGAAAAGGAAGAGCGGAAGGAACGCAAAGAAAAGGACAAAGACAAGGAAAAGGAAAAAGCAAAAGATTAATTCCGGTTACGGAATGCTATATAGCCTTGCCCTAAGCGGCCGCCGTGTGCGGCCGCTTTTTTCGCAGGCAGGGAAAACTTGCGGCGCGGCGGGGGCGCAAGCCTGGGCGTGGTCGAGTGCCTGCAGAACGGCGGCGGGTTCCGGCGGCAAGGTCGAAGGGCGAAATACAGGATGCGGGGAGCAAAATGCGGGCACGTGCGATGCTGCGGGCGGCGGCCGGAGGAGGAATGAGTGGGCCGCGGTCGGCGGTATACGTATATGCAAATTGCGCGGGAGTTATCGGGGTGCGTACGGCGGCCGGAGGGCAGAATGCGCTATGCG
>JAKPBM010000380.1 GCA_029778935.1 Bacillota bacterium
CCATGGTCGTGTTCTCGCCGAAAGGGGAACTTCTGGGCGTTGTGGGCGGCATCGGCGAAAAATACGGCAACCGCGTGTTAAACCGCGCCGTGTCCCGCCGGCAGGTGGGTTCGTCCATTAAGCCGCTGACGGTGTACGCGCCGGCGCTGGAATACAAGCTGATCACGCCTTATTCCATTTTCGACGATTCGCCCCCCAAGCTTATCAACTCCAAAACGGGGATTCTCGTTGACCCCGAACAGGTTACCTCGGATATGACGGACCTTGCCGTCTGGCCGGTCAACAGCAACCGCCGCTATACGGGGCTGATGACGACGACGAGAGCCGTGGCCAACTCGACAAACACCGTGGCCATACGGGTGCTGGAGGAACTGACCCTCGACACGGCCTTTGACTTTGCCACCAAAAATCTGGGGCTGTCTCTTGCGGAAAGCGAAAAAGGCTTTTCCGCCCTGGGTTTGGGCGGTACGAACCGGGGCGTGACATTGCTGGAGATGACGGCGGCGTACGTGCCGTTTTTGAACAACGGCATTTACCGAGAGCCGAGCACCTACTACCGCGTGCTGGACAGCGAGGGCGCCGTTCTGCTCGACAAAACCAACACCGACCGCATCGCCATTTCGTCCCAGACGGCTTACTACATGCGGACGATGCTGGAAGCCGTCATGAAGAGCGGCACGGGTACCACCGGCCGCCTGACCGGCTTTTCCACGGCGGGTAAAACCGGTACCACGTCCAACGACTATGACCGCTGGTTTATCGGCTTTACGCCCTATTACGTCGGCGGCGTATGGTTCGGCTTTGACATCAACAAGGAAATCGCCGGCATTTCCTACAACCCGTCTCTGGCCGTCTGGAAAAAGGTCATGGAAATCCTCCACGAGGGCAAAGAGCCGGCGGCCTTTGAGGAACCGCAGGAGCTGGAGACCCACGCCTACTGTTTGGACAGCGGCATGATCCCGACGGCGGCGTGCCGCGCCGACTCAAGAGGCTCCCGCGTGGCCTACGGCAAGTTCTTCCCGGGCGACGCGCCGGCCACCGAGTGCACCCTGCACAGGTATGTGAACGTGTGCACCGAGTCCGGCGACATCGCCAACGCCTACTGCCCGGAAGATTTGGTGGCGCGCCGCGCGTATCCGGCGCTGTACAGGTATTTCGCGCGGCCCAACGTGGTTGTGGAAGACGAGCACTATATGGTGCATATCCCCGGCATGCTGTCTGAAGCCATCCTGCAGCGGTATTACCCCGCCATCAGCCCTTCCGGCCATGCCGTCGAGGGGACCTGTACGATTCATACCCACGAAACCCCGGTGACGACTGCACCGACGGATACGGAAGAAACCACGTCTGAACCGCCGGAGTACGGCGGACCCGACACCGGCGGAACCACCACCCCTCCGCCGGAGGAGACGGAAACGCCGGACTTTATTCCCGGGCCTATTCGCCGGTAACGCCGCAGGAAGGAAGGAAATCTATGCATCCCAGTCAGGAGCTTTTACAAAAGCTCTCCGAACTACTGCCGTCCGACGCCTTTTTGCCGGACGAAGTGTTGGCGCCTCATACCACGTTTCGCATCGGCGGCCCCTGTGTTGCCATGGTGCTGCCTCACGACGTGGAAACCGTCGTGAAAGTACTGAAGCTGCTGCGTGAAACGGAAACGCCCTATTTTGTCATGGGCGGCGGCTCCAACTTACTGGTGGCCGACCGCGGCTACGACGGTATTGTGATCAAAACCAGCAGACTGAACCAACTCATCATAGACGGAACCAAACTCACCGCCGGCGCCGGCAACCCCCTAGGCAGGGTGGCCGTCGCCGCGGCGAGGGCGTCTTTATCTGGGCTGGAATACGCCCACGGCATCCCGGGCACCGTCGGCGGCGGCGTCTGCATGAACGCCGGCGCTTACGGCGGCGAAATGTCCCAGGTGGTTGTGGAAAGCCGCTACGCCACGGCGGACGGGGAAGTGAGAACCCTTTCGGCAGGCGAACACAACTTTGCCTACCGGGACAGCTTCTTTCTCCAAAACCGGGACTGCATACTGCTCGACACGACGTTTGCCCTTGCACCCGGGGATTCGGAAAGCTCTTTTGAGCGCATGCGGGAGCTTTGGGAGCGGAGAAAATCCACCCAGCCCCTGGAATACCCCAGCGCCGGCAGCATGTTCAAGCGCCCGCCGGGCTATTACGCGGGCAAGCTGATTGACGACTGCGGCCTAAGGGGGCTGGCTGTCGGCGGCGCCATGGTTTCCACCAAGCACGCCAACTTCATCATCAACACAGGGAACGCCACGGCGGACGACGTAATCCGGCTGATAGAAAAAGTGCGGGAAGCGGTTTTGGCACGGTTCGGCGTGGAAATGCACTGCGAAGTGCGCAGATTAGGCTTTTAAAGCCGGGACGCGCCTAGCCCGCTTCCGGCGGGTACTTAGGGAAGGGGATACGCGGATGTCATTTTCAGGCGAAGTGAAAAACCAGCTCTGCCAGGTGCCCGTCACGAAAGACTGCTGCGCTCTGGCAGAGCTTTACGGCATTTTGCTGTTTGCCACGGTCTTTTCCGCCAGGGAAATCCGCGTTGTCACCGGGACGGCCAAACTGCCGTCCCGGGTCGACATGCTGGGGCGGCGTGTGCTGCAGCGTAAGGGCCTAAGAGAGCTGGGGATGACCCGGCTTCCCTTTGAAAAATCGTCGGCAGGGCAGGGCAAAACCGTCCTTTCCTTAACGGACGAGCCTTGCCTCAAAGCCCTCTTTACGCTGCTTGGCTACGAACCGGACAAGCAGGTGGTTTTGCACCTGCACAACTGGCACATGGAAGAAGACTGCTGCCGTACGGCGTTTTTGCGGGGCGCGTTTCTTGCCGCCGGATACCTGTCCGACCCGGAAAAGGACTATTATCTGGAAATTACCACGCCTCATAGGGCTTTGGGCCGGGAATTTCTGGCTTTGCTTGGGGAAATGGGCTTTGCCGCCAAGCAGGTGATGCGCCGTTCGTCGTGTGTGACGTATTTTAAGGAAAGCGAGCAGATCGAAGCCTTTTTGACCATGGTGGGCGCCCACCGGGCGGTGCTCACGCTGATGGAAGCGAAGGTCATCAAGGACGTCCGCAACAAAATCAACCGGAAAGTGAACTGCGAAACGGCGAACCTGCTCCGCTCGGTGGAGGTAGGACAGGCCCAGGCGGAGCTGATACGGGCGTATCTGGAGCAGTTTCCGCTGGAAACGCTGCCCGAGCCGCTGCAGGAAGCGGCGAAACTGAGGCTTACATATCCGGATGAACCGCTGTCCGCCTTGGCCAAGCTGGCAGACCCGCCCTTAACCAAATCGGGGCTGAACCACCGGCTTACAAAACTCATCCAGCTGGCAAAAGACGCCTTGGGCGTTACGGAAGAATAGGGAAGAAAGGAGCGTCGACATGGCCGGATTTGCCCATCTGCACGTACATACGGAATATAGCCTTTTGGACGGGGCGTGCCGCATCAAGGATTTGTGCGACCGCGTGAAAGAACTGGGCCAGCCGGCCG
>JAKPBM010000385.1 GCA_029778935.1 Bacillota bacterium
AGGCCCGTCAAAGGTGATCTGGATTTCGCTGTGGTTGGAGGAAGTTGACTGGGGCTTGCCGTCCACGTAGACGGTCACCTTTTTGGCCGGCTCGGCAAGGGTAATCGTCGCGGTGACGGGGGAGAAGTCCTCCTTCAAAACCCTTTCCGTGTCGCCGAAGACGATCATGACCGCTGTGCCGCCCTTTTCGTTGGCAAACAGCCCGAAAATGGCCGGCCCGTCGGCGGAAAGGTTGGAAATCTTCGGCACGTTGGCCAGGGACGTCTCCAGTCTGGTCAGGGGCAGTTTGCCGGAAAAGAGGTCTTTCCCCGCTACATAGGCGTGCTGGTAGGTGTACTCGTTGTAGACAGAAGCAAGGGACTGCCAGCGGCCGATGCCCGCCTGGGCGGCGGCCAGCAGGGCCGGATTGTCGGCCAGGGCTTCATAGGAAGTGAAAATCACTTTCCGGGCGCCAAAAGCGAAAGCCGCGTCAATCTGCCAGGCAAGCTGGGAAGCCGACGGCGCGCCGATGGCCCGCGAGGGAACTTCCCGGGTTTCCACGACATGCCAGTAGGCCTTGCCGTTGGCCGCGGCGTAATGGGAAGCGTTGGCCATGGCGCCCGCGTAGGCGTAGTCCAGCGACAGAGCGGGGCCGCTGCGCTTGATAAAGGGCGGGCGGATGGCGAAAATGCCGTTGGGCGAGATTTCCGAGAGCTTCGGGATGTCGGAAATCGTGCCGTCGGACACGATAAAGCCCGGCAACTCCTTCATAAAGGCGGACATGTTCTTAAAGTCGGAGTAGGACAGCACCGACGAAGTGGTCATGCCCAGGGTGTTTTCCATAGAGCCGCCGAAGTAGAAGTCCGTGGCGAAAAGGCCGATGCCCTTGTCCGCCAGGGCTTCCACGGCGCCGTTGGCCGCCTGGCCCACCACAAACTCAAAACCGAGCTGCTTCAGCTCTTCCGCCACGGCGGCGGCGTTGTCGGTGTAGACGCCAAAGCCGAGGGTGGAGAGGTTCAGCTGGACGTTTGCGTTCTTGGCGGCGGATGCGGCCACTTCGGCCTTAAAGGCCGCGGTTTCGTCCCGAGTGGCGGTGATAAAGGTGCCGCCGCTGTACGGGATGGTTACCGAGTAGACGCCGTTTTCATCGGGGGTCAGGGGGATTTTTTCGCCGGCAACGGTGGCGGTGACGGTTTTGGCAAAGGGCACCCGGAAGGTAAAGGTGTTTTCGCCCGGGTTGCCGCGGATGTCGGTGACGTTGGCGACAACGAGGGCGTATTCGCTGCCGTCGTTCTTTTCAAAGTAGCCGACGGTGGCGGTGCCGTTATTGTCGATGGCAAGGGAGGTGAACACGTTCTGCCCCGTCCAGCCCACCGGCGGCAGCGCCGCGCCGTCAAACAGGCGGCTGCCCGTTTCGCCCAGGTGGAAGGTGGCCACGCGCTTAAACTGCATGTACTCGTCGGAGAATTTCTGCAGCTCGTGGTTGACGGCTTTCAGCTCGTCGTACATGGCTGTGTAGTTGCCCTTGCTGTCGACAATCTGGAAGTCCGGCTCGTACCAGCCGTAGGTCCAGCAGGCCCAGTTGATGAGCCGGGTGCCGTAGGCCAGGGCCAGATAGGCCTGGATGCCGATTTCGCCCCGGTTTAACAGGCGGGACTTGTTGCTCACTTCCAGCACGACCCACAAATCGCGGCCCGAAGCGTCGCAGGCGTCGGCTACAATCTGCAGGTTCGAAAGGAGCCGGGAGTTGTTGGTGTACATGTAGTGGTCGAAGCTGATATAGTCCGTGTCCACATACTGCACGTAGGTGTCCACGTGCTCTTTGTAAGTTTTGGTGCCCAGCTGCGTGGTGTTGGCGTAGGTGGGGAACAGGTTGATGTAGCCAAGGCCCGCGGGGAACTTCTCCTCCGCTAGCTTGGTAAGCTCGCCGATGTGGGGCATGTCTTTGGCGTTGGGTTCGTCGATGATGTCCACCGCCCAGACGGCCGGATGGTCCTCGTAGCTGGCGATGGCCTGCTCATACTGCTCGGGGGTGGCGGTTACGGCGTAAGGCAGGTAGTAGAGGAAGACGCCCACGCCGTGTCTGGCGCAGAGATCCAGCAGTGTTTTGTCGTAGGGGGCGCCGGGGATGAGGTTGATGCCTGCCTCGACGAGTTTTATCATGTCGGCGTCGTTCCAGAGGTCCTGCCGGTAGCAATAGGCGCCGATTTGCAGCTTGGTGCGGTCAA
>JAKPBM010000420.1 GCA_029778935.1 Bacillota bacterium
AAACAGCATGCGATGTAAAACAATCATTCTGGACTATTTCAAAAAGCATGGATACCGTTATGCCCTCGGCGTGGCGTTTGTGATTCTGTCCACGGTGCTGTCGGCCGTATTGCCCAAGCTGGTCGGCCAGACGGTGGACGCCATCGAAAACGCCTCCAAAACCGGCGACTTATCGCAGATGGCCACCGTACGGCATCTGGTGCTGATGATGGTGGTGTGCGCCGTCGGCGCCTTTGTGGCCCGGTTTATCTGGCGGTATCTCATCATGGGCTTTACCCGCTCGATTGAGCTGAACCTGCGGCACAGCCTGTTTACCCATCTGCAGAAGCTCTCCGCCGACTTCTACGTAAAGAACAACACCGGCGACCTGATTACCAAGGGCATTGTGGACACGCAGGTCATCCGCATGATGTTCGGCATGGGCCTTGTCGGCATTATCGACGTCTCCACGCTGGTAGCCGTCACCGTCCCCTACATGGTGGACACGGCTAATTTGCGCCTGACGCTGATGGCCGTCATCCCCCTTCCCTTCCTTTTGTTCGCTATTGTAAAACTGCGCACGGTCATTCGCCGCCGGTTTTCGGTGGTGCAGGCCGCCGTGTCCGACATTTCCTCCAAAGTGCAGGAAAATATCACGGGCATCCGCGTTATCAAAGCCTTCGCCCAGGAAAAAAGCGAAAACGCCCACTTTGAGGAGCTTAGCAAAGCCAAGTGGAAGGCGGAAATGTCCATGGTGCGGGTGTCGTCCCTCATTAACCCCCTTTCCAACCTTGCGTTTGGCATCGTCTTTTCCATCTTCCTCTTTTTGGGCGGCCGCATGGTGATGGCGGGCAAGCTGACCATCGGCGAGTTCACCGCCTTCAACACCTATATTGCCTACCTGATGTCGCCCGTCAACCGCATCAGCCGGATTATCCAGGTCTGGCAGCGCGGCGTCGTTTCCATGCAGCGCCTGGACGCCATCTTCGCCGCCACCCCTTCCGTGACGGACGATAACGCAGACAGTACTGTCACCAGCCTGGAACCTGTTTCCGTAAAAGTAAAGCTCGATTCCTTTACCTACCCCGGCACGGACACGCCCGTTCTGCAGAACATCCGCTTTAACTTGCAGCCCGGCGAAGTGCTGGCCGTGATGGGGCCGACGGGTTCGGGCAAGACGACGCTGATGAACCTCTTTATGCGGGTGTGGAACCCGCCGAAATCGTCCGTATTCCTTTCGGGACATGCCGTCGAGCGCATCCCGCTGGATACGCTGCGGCAGAGTATTGCCTACGTGCCCCAGGAAAGCTTCCTGTTCTCCGACACCATCGAAAACAACATCAAGTTCTACGACCAGAATGTTACGCTGGAAGACGCCCAGGAAGCCGCCCGCATCGCCGTTATCCACAACAACATCATGGAGTTTGAGAAACAGTACCAAACCGTCGTCGGCGAACGGGGCATGACCCTCTCCGGCGGCCAGAAGCAGCGCATCACCATCGCCAGGGCTTTAGTGCGCAAGCCGTCCCTGCTGCTGCTGGATGACTGCCTTTCGGCCGTCGACGCAGAGACAGAACACGCGATTTTAAGCAACCTGCGAGAGTACATCAAAAGCTGCACCACCATTCTGGTCACCCACCGCATCGCCGCGGCGAGCCTGGCCGACCGGATCCTGATTCTGTCGGAAGACGGGCGTCAGATTGCCCTGGGCACGCACGACGAACTGATGGCGTCTTCCCCCGAATACCGTCTGCTGGTGGAACTGGCCGGCCAGACGGCGGAAAAGGAGGAAGTCAAGGATGCCTAAACCGATTCTGCAGGAAGCCAACGCGCCGGCCGGGCGCATGTCCGAGTATGTTGCCGGCCGGAAGCGCAAAACGCTCAGGCGTTTGCTTTCCTTCTTTTTCTACCAGAAGTGGCTGTTTTTGCTTTCCTTGGCGCTGGCGGCCCTTGTCAACCTGGTTTCGGTGGCAAAGCCGTACATCCTGCGCATGATTATCGACCAGAACCTGGCCGCCGGAAAGAACGACCTCAATGAAATCGCCTTCTGGGCGGTGGTCTACTTCGGCGTGGTCGTGGCCGGCGTGGTTATGGAGTACAGCCAGGCGCTGGTGCTCTCTTCCCTGGGCCAGCGCATCATGCACAAACTGCGTACGCGCCTTTTCTCCCACATCCAGAGCATGAACATGCAGTTTTTTGACCGCAACTCCTCCGGAAGCCTCTTAACCCGCGTCAACAGCGACATTGAGTCCCTGAGCGATTTCTACTCGGGCATCGTGGTGGCCTTTATCAAAGACATCCTGCTCATTGGCAACATCATGGGCGCCATGATTCTGCTGAACGTCGAGCTGGCTTTGTGGAGCTTCCTCTGCGTGCCGATTGTGGCGGCGCTGACGTTTACCTACCGCTATTTCTCCCGGCGCAACTACATCCGCCTGAAAGCGCAGCTCTCCAAACTCAACGGCTTTTTGGCGGAAAACATCAACGGCATGCGCATCGTGCAGATTTTCCGCAAGGAAAAGGAGAAAAACGCCGAGTTTTTAAAGCTGGGCAAGGAGTATTACCGCCTGGGTATCGTGGAAATCCTCTTAAACAGCCTTTCCAACCCGCTTCTGAACACCCTTTCCCACCTGTTCGGCGCGTTCCTTCTGCTGTTCTTTGCGCCAAGAACCATTCTTGGCGGGTTGGAAATCGGTACGTTGTACGCCTTTGTGCTGTACATCAAGCAGTTCTTCGACCCGGTGTCCAACCTGGCGGAGCAGTTTACGTCCATCCAGTCGTCGCTGATTTCCGCCGACCGCGTCTTTGACATCATTGACAAACTGGACACGCAGGAAGACCTGGACGAGGGCGAGCCGATTTCCTCCTTCTCGGGGAAAATCGAGTTCAAAAACGTCTGGTTTGCCTACGTGAACGAAAACTGGGTCTTAAAAGACGTCAGCTTCACCATCGAACCGGGCCAGCGCGTGGCCTTTGTGGGTGCCACCGGCTCCGGCAAGTCGACGATTATTTCCCTTCTGGCGCGGTTCTACGATATCCAGAAGGGCCAGATTCTCATCGACGGCAAGGACATCCGCACCTACCGCAAAAGCGACCTGCGCCGCTGCATCGCCGTCGTACAGCAGGATGTGTTCCTCTTTACCGGCGACATCAACTACAACATCCGCTTAAACGACCAGACCATCACCGACGCGGACATCGTGCAGGCGGCGAAAACCGTCGGCGCCCATCCGTTTATTATGAGCCTGCCCGGCGGGTACACTTCCTACGTGGCGGAGCGCGGCTCGGAGTTTTCCGCCGGCCAGCGGCAGCTCATCGCCTTTGCCCGGGCCGTGGCGGTAAAGCCGTCGATTCTGATTCTGGACGAAGCGACAGCCAACATCGACACCGAAACGGAACAGGCCCTCTCCCAGGCGATGAAGGCCGTGGCCGACCAGATTACGACGATTACCGTCGCCCACCGTCTGGCCACTATCGTCCACTGCGACCAGATTTTCGTGCTCGACCACGGCACTTTAATCGAACGCGGCAACCACGAGCAGCTGCTGGAGCTGGACGGCCACTACGCCAACCTGTACCGCCTGTCTTTGGCGGCGCAGGAGGAGGAAAAGAAGTAGTTTCCTTTCTCATATAACAAAACTCCCGGCGGATGACCGCCGGGAGTTTTTACTTAATATAGCCTAATCGTTCCAATTCTTCTCTCACGTCCGGAGAAAAATCCGCAACGCTTCCCCGTTTCAGCCGCAGGATAAAATGCCTGTTTGTCTGCGGCGGAAACGACTGGGCAAAAGAGCTTTCGTGGACGACAATAATCAAATCCCCCGTCTGAAAGTCGGTTTTTCGATTGTTGTTATGAAGATACGCGGGGTAGCCGTCGTATATCATCATATAACACTTCTCGTCTACCACCGCAATGCAGCGTAATGGAAATTTCATCGCCATTCAGGTAGATAACCGTGGCCGAAACCAAAATAGCCAGCGCAGCCGCGCCGAAAATGCCTGCCTAAATTTATCCAATTGCTTTCTTCACCCGGCATCCCTCCCAGGCAGACGATTTTGGCAATACCTTATTCCGTGAAGTTTCCTTTACGGCACAATTATACGAAAAAAGACTGCATTTCACAAGGAAATGCAGTCTTTGGTGATCCATCCGCGATTCGAACGCGGGACCCTCTGCTTAAAAGGCAGATGCTCTGCCGGCTGAGCTAATGGATCATGGGAACAAGTACCTCGTGCAAGTGCACAGCGGCTTGTCCTACACATCCGCAGGTTGCGGACAATTGGCTGGGATGGCAGGACTCGAACCTGCGCATGCGGGAGTCAAAGTCCCGTGCCTTACCAGCTTGGCGACATCCCATTATGCACGCCGGTTTACAAAAAAAATATATGGGGTGGATGAAGGGATTCGAACCCTCGACCCCCAGGGCCACAACCTGGTACTCTAACCAACTGAGCTACATCCACCATATTCGATTGCACAATCGACAATATCCGTTATGGCGCGCCTGAAGAGACTCGAACTCCTGACCCACTGCTTAGAAGGCAGTTGCTCTATCCAGCTGAGCTACAGGCGCACATGGAGCGGGCGATGGGAATCGAACCCACGTGACCAGCTTGGAAGGCTGGTGTTCTACCATTGAACTACGCCCGCGGGCTCAACGACTGTTAAATTTTATCACATACTGCCGAATTTGTCAACCCCCATTTTCCCTGCTTTTTCCCGCTGCGGCCTGTTC
The DNA here is from genome assembly GCA_029778935.1 of Bacillota bacterium. Classification (GTDB taxonomy): domain Bacteria; phylum Bacillota; class Clostridia; order Oscillospirales; family QAMX01; genus DUUG01. The sequence goes on from JAKPBM010000420.1 coordinate 4,716, forward strand.
CGCATAGGCGCGGCCTTTTGCCGCATATATATGCTCAGACGGTGCAAAGGGGGACGCTTATGTTATCCAAAATCTGGTTGTTCATGGTGGGAACGGCCATACTGGTCGGGGCGGCCAACGGCCGTCTGGAAGCCGTCGGCACGGCGGCGCTGGAAGGCGCTTCGGCGGCCGTGCAGCTTTGTATCGGCATTCTGGGTCCCGTGTGCCTGTGGACGGGGGTCACGGAGCTGTTAAGCGAAAGCGGCGCTTCGTCCGCGCTGGCAAAAGCCATGCAGCCCGTTCTCTCCCTATTATTCCCCGGGCAGAAGCAAAACAAGCCCTTAATGGAAAAAATCAGCGCCAACATTACGGCAAACCTGCTAGGCCTTGGCAACGCGGCCACACCTTTGGGCATGGCCGCCGCGTCCGACCTGGGCAAATTCTGCGTCAACGGCAAAGCCAGCCGCGAATTGTGCACTTTGGTCATCATCAACACCGCTTCCCTGCAGATCATCCCCGCCACAGTGGCCGCCGTGCGAAGTTCCCTTGGCAGCCCGCGGCCT
>JAKPBM010000434.1 GCA_029778935.1 Bacillota bacterium
CATTCCTTCCAGCAGAACGATCTTCGGATAGACGCCGTAGGCTTCAAAATAGGCGTCCAGCCCTTCCGCCGCCTGCTCCGGCGCAAGGTACGCGGGCATGTGGCCGCAGTAGACGATGTGGTCTGGCGAGTAAGCGCCCAGAACCGGCGCGGCGGCCTCCTTGGAAGAGGTCAGCCGGGCGATTTCCCCATTGGTAAAGAAGGTGACAACCCCCGCCCCCGTCCTGGCGCGGATGACGGGCAGCACCTTCGCCGCGTCGCTTTCGGAGTAGGGCGCTTCGGAAAAGTCCGGCCGGCGGGAAATGGCGCCTTCGACCGCCGCCATGACCTTTTCCACCAGCGCGCGGACTTCCTCCTCGCTGTTTCCGGCGAAGAACACGCCATGGTTTTGCAAAAACAGCAAGGCGGCGTCTTTCTGATGCTTCTGCTTATACGCCTGCAGCGCACCAAAAGCCGTCACCGCCAGCGTGTAGCCGGGCTTGCCCTCGGGCAGCCAGATGGCTTCGTCGCCAAAAAGCTTCCGTACGGCCTCCTCCCCCTTTTGGCCGCAGGTCAGGCCGTTGACGGGGGCCGGGTGCAGGTGGACGACCCACTCCTGCGGGAACAGGCCGTGCAAAAGCGCTTCCACCGACGGCCGGCCCGTCTCCAGCGGCAGGCGGGCGGCCATCATGTCCTTTAACACTTCGGCTTCGACGGCGTCCTCGTTGCCGAAGTAGGTTTTGCCTAAGATTTCCGTAAGTTTTGCCAGATCCATGGCCACAAAGCCCTGCTTCTCGATGGTCGCAAGGCTGGTGCCGCTGGCTTTGACGTAGAGAACGCCGCCGTCTTTGACGGAGGTGTTGCCCCCGCCGGCCAGAACCAGATCGGGGTTTTGCCCGTACTCGCGGGAAAGAAGGGTCAGCCTTTCCAGTTTCATGCGTTTTCCTTCCCCATTTTCTTGCTCAGAAGATATTTTTCTGCTTCCACGTTCCAAAGGCCGTTGTGGCGCTCACAGATTTCCGCCAGCTCGGCATAGAACGGGTCGGTTTTGCCCAGTTCGGCAAAGTCGGCAATGGCCGTCAGCGGCATTTCAACGTGGGTGTAGATGAGCTTCTTGCCGCCGGGGATTTTCGGCAGGTTCAGCGTCGTGTCGACGACGGAGTCCAGCCCGCCCACGTGGGTGATCATCATGGCCGGGTTGACAATGCCCTTTTCCATGAGCTTTAAAGACTCTTTCATGTCGTCGGTGTTGCCGCCGGAAGTGCCCACCACGTGGGTGGAATTGTAGTGGACGTTGTAGAAGTTGAGCATGGCGGAGAAAGCAGGATCCGTGGGGCCGGCAAAAAAGTTCAGGCACCCGTCCTTACCCAGCAGGCGGTCGGCCATTTCCACCACCGCCCGGACGGGGGCGAAGCAGAACACGTCGTCGTAGCCTTTGCCGTCGGTCAGCGCCAGAATCTCCGCTTCCGCCGAGGGGTCGGAGGTGTTCACGTAATGGAGGGTCACGCCGTGCTTGGCCGCGTCCTCCACCGTCAGGAGCGAGGCGGTCCGCTTCAGGCGGGTGTCGTCGATGTCGGTCACCACCAAAAGGGACGGCCGGGGGCCGGGGTTGTGGATGGCGTAGTCGATGGCGCCCATGCCCATGGGGCCGGCGCCGGCCAGAATCGCCATGCAGCCGCCGGGGACGATGCCCATTTTGTGCTGATAGCTGCCGTTTTCCGTATGGTAGCTGGCGTGGAAGGCGCCGACGATGCAGCTCATAGGCTCGGCCAGGGAGCCGTAGAAGAAGGCCTCGCCGTTATACGGCAGCAGGCAGCCCATCTCCATGACTTCGTTGGGGATGATGATGTAGGTGGCGTTGCCGCCGATATAGCGGTAGGAATAGCCGGGGGCGGCCATGCTTCCCTTGTAATTTAAAGCCGGCTGGATGGAGAAACGGTCGCCGGGGCGGAACATATCGCGCCATTTGGCGCCCACTTCGATCAGTTCGCCGCAGAACTCATGGCCGATCATCACGGGGTTTTCCGCGCAGTCTTTCGGAACGCGCTTGTGCTCGCACCCCTGCTTGGCGGCTTTGTAGCTGGACATGCAGATAGAGTCGGACACAACACGGGCCAAAATCTCGTCTTCTTTGATAGGCGGCAGTTCGAACGTCTCCAGCCTAAGGTCGTCCTTTCCGTACAGGCGAACCGCTTTCGTAAGCATTGCGCTGACCTCCTTAAATTCCAAGCTTTTCCCGACGGATTTTTTCCAACGTCGTAAAGTTCATCTGGGTCACATGGCCGGGCAAGGGCAGGATTTTTTCGTGGATGGCGTCTAAAATCCAGCCCGCCTGCGGGTAATAGAACTGCTCCAGCTCGGGGCAGGGCGAAATCTCGTTAGGCGCGCCGATAACCACCGGCGGCGCATCTAAGTAGTCGAAGGCCATCTCGGTGATGTTCCTCGCCAGATCGTTCAGGTGGGAGCCTCTCTCGCAGGCTTCCGACACCAGCACAATCCGCCCCGTCTTTTTCACCGATTCAAGCACCGGCTCGTAGTTGAAGGGAACCAGCGACCGCGCGTCGATGACTTCCGCCGAGAGGCTGTACTGTTCCTGCAGGATGTTGGCGGCCTCAACGGCCGGGTACAGCGCCGCGCCGATGGTAAGTATCGTAATGTCGGAACCGGCACGCTTGATGTCCGGCTCGCCCAGGGGGATTTCGTAGTATTCCTCGGGCACGTAGTCTTTAAACTGCTCGCCGATGTCGTAGAGTTTCTGGCTTTCAAAGAACACCACCGGGTCCGTGCCCGCCAAAGCGGCATTCATCATGCCCTTGGCGTCGTAGGGGGTGGCCGGGTAGCAGACTTTGAGGCCCGGAATATGGGCCGCCAGGCTGGTCCAGTCCTGGGCGTGCTGGGCGCCGTACTTGGAGCCGCAGGAAACCCGCAGCACCACGGGCATCTTCAAGAGCCCGGCCGACATGGCCTGCCACTTGGCCAATTGGTTAAAGATTTCGTCGCCGGCGCGGCCCATAAAGTCGCAGTACATAAGCTCCGGAATCGCCCGGCCGCCGCACAGGCCGTATCCCACCGCCGCGGCCACAATGGTGGCTTCGGAAATGGGCGTGTTGAAGAAGCGGTGGTACGGCAGGGATTCGGTCATACCCTGGTAGACGCCGAAGGCGCCGCCCCAGTCGCGGTTGTCCTCGCCGAAGGCAATCAGCGTGGGGTCTTCGTAGAACTTGTCAAAGATGGCTTCAAACAGGGCATCCCGCAGGGAGAAGGCCTTGAGTTTGGAAATGGGCTTGCCGTTTTCGTCCTTGCTGGCCCGGATTTTCTCGGCAATTTTCTTGACCCGGCTGTTTTCTTCCTTGGCGGTTAAGGTTTCGGGCTCTCTGTCCTCCATCTTGCGCTGGTAGCCGTTGGAGAACACGTGCTTGCGGATGCCGTCGGGGTCTTTGACCAGGTTGATGCGCGGGGACACGTTGTCGTCGATGGCCAGCTTCAGAATGCGGGTGATGCGCTCGCGGATGCTTTCCTCGATGGTCTGCAGCGTGTCCTCGTCGGCGATGTTTTCCTTGCAAAGCTCTTCGCCGAAGGATTTGATGGAATCGAACTGTTTCCAGGCCTCGATTTCCTCCGGCGTCCGGTAGGTGGAGGCGTCGGTGGCCGAGTGGCCCACGTAGCGGTAGGTGACCGTGTCCAGCAGCACCGGCCCCTGGCCGTTTTCGATAAGCTCTTTTTTGCGGCGGAACGCGTCGATGACGGCCAGCGGGTTGTAGCCGTCCACGCGCTCGGCGTGGAGCTGCGTCGGGGAGATGCCGGCGCCCACCCGGGCCAGAATGTCGAAGGCCATGGTTTCGCCGCGGGTCTGGCCGCCCATGCCGTAGTGGTTGTTTAAAATGTTGAACACCACAGGCAGGCCGCCTCTGTACCCGTCCTCCCAGAGCTTGGTAAACTGGTCCTGGGCGGCGAAATTGAGCGCTTCCCACACAGGGCCGCAGCCTAAAGACCCGTCGCCGATGTTGCAAACGATAATTCCCGGCTTTTTGTTGATTTTCTTATACAAGGCCGCGCCGACGGAAATGCCCGCCGAGCCGCCTACGATGGCGTTGTTGGGGTAGATGCCGAAGGGGGTGAAGAACACGTGCATGGAGTTGCCCAGCCCCTTCGTAAAGCCGTTTTCCCGGCCGAACAGCTCGGCCATAAAGCCGTAGAGAAGGAAGTCGATGGCGAGGTCCTTCACGTCGCCGGAGCGGTTGCTGGCTTCCACGGGCTTTAACACTTTGCCGCCTTCAAAGTTGGCCATGATGTCATACAGCTCCTGTTCGGAAAGCTGCTTGATGGCGGAAAAGCCCTTGGCCAGCACTTCGCCGTGGCTTCTGTGGCTGCCGAAGATGTAGTCTTCCACCTTCAGCGTGTACGCCATGCCGACGGCGGCGGCTTCCTGCCCGGTGTACAGGTGCGCCGGGCCCACGTAGACGTAGGGCACGCCGTTGTACTGCTTGGTGGTGCGCACCGAGTAGAGCATGTTCTCAAACTCGCGGATATACTGCATGTCGCGGAAAATGCCGATTAAATCGCTGTTGGAGTAGTTGTTCTTCTCCTCCGCGAGGGTCTTGTTGTACTGGTTCAGCGGTATATCCCGGAACGTAAGCACGCCTTGACGGCGGTTTTCCTCCGGACATACGAATTGGCTTTTTGGCATCGCTAAGCATCTCCTTGTAAGTTTTCCCGTCGGTTAAAACATGGCTTCCCGCAGCACTTCGCCCACGGTCGGGTGCGGGAATATGACTTTCTGTATCTCTTCCGCCCGCATCCGGCGGCCCACGAAGGCCGCCGCGCCAAAGATAATCTCCGACGCGGGGTTTCCTATCATGGATACGCCTAAGAGACGGCGGGTATTCTTCTCAAACACGAACTTGGCAAAGCCCTGCCCCCCCTCGTTTTCCGCCACGTAGCGGCCGGAATAGCGGAGGGAAAGCTTTTTGATTTCGACGGTTAAGCCCTTGGCTTTGGCCGTCTCCTCCGTTTCGCCCACGGAGGCAATTTCAGGGTTGGTGTATATCACCGAGGGGACGGCCGAGTAGTCCATCCAGTCTTTTTTGCCGAGCAGGACGTTGACCGCCACTTCCGCTTCCCGGTACGCCGTATGGGCCAGAAGCGACTTGCCGTTCACGTCGCCGGCGGCAAACAGGCCCGGCACGCTGGTTTTCATCTGCTCGTCGGTGACAAGCCCTTGTTTCGTCACCACGGCGCCGACATTTTCCAGGCCCAGCCCTTCCGTGTTGGCCCTTCGGCCGATGGAGACAAGCACTTTTTCGGCGTCCACCTGGCCGGTTCCCTGGGCGGATTCAAAATACACCGTGCCGTTTTCCAGTTTCGTGACTTTCGAGCCGAGGTGGAAGGTGACCCCCTGCTGCTCCATCTGTTTTTGCAGCGCGGCGGCAATTTCCGAATCGGTGTAGCCGCCGATTTTGTCCAGCATCTCGACGACGGACACCTTGACCCCCGCCGTCGCAAAGTACGACGCCATTTCCAGGCCAATAACGCCCCCGCCGATGACGCACAGGGAGGCCGGAAGCTCCGCTAAATCGAGAATTTCCCGGTTGGTCACGGCAATGCCGGCGTCGAAGGCTTCCTTCAAGCCGGGGATGGGCGGAATTAAGGCTTTGGAGCCGGTGGCCACGAGCACGTTTTTCCCTATGTACGTCTCGCTTCCGGCCAAAACGGCAAAGCCTTCGGCGGATTTGGACAAAATCTGCCCTTTTGCGTACACCACCGTCACGCCGTGCTGCTTTATGGACGCGGCGACGCCGGACACCAGGGTTTTCACCACCTTGTTCTTCCGGGCCACCACCGCCCCGTGGTCCAGCTTCACGTTCTCCGCCGTAACGCCGTAGGCGCTTCCGTGGCGGGCGTGCTCGTACATCTTGGCCGAGTAGAGCAAAGTTTTCGTCGGGATGCAGCCTTCGTTCAGGCAGACGCCGCCTAGCGAACGCTCCTCAATTAACAGCACGCCCAAGCCGTGCCGCCCGGCGTGTTCCGCCGCGCGGTAGCCCGCCGGGCCGCCGCCCAGCACGATTACGTCATATGTCAAGGCAAAGTCCTCCTTTTTGCCCCTATTTTGCCAGCAAAAGCTGGAAATTTGCGAGATTGTCCGCCAGGGCCTTTAGGAACCTTGCGGCGGGCGCGCCGTCTAAAGCCCGGTGGTCAAAGGTGAGCGACAGCGGGATGGCCTGATAGGCAACCAGCGCGCCGTTTTCTTCCCGCACCCTTGTCTGCAAAGCGCCCACACCCAAAATACCGGTTTGCGGCGGGTTGATAACCGGCGTAAAGCCCTCGATGCCAAGCGCGCCGAGGTTGGAAACAGTAAACGTGCCGCCGGTAAGTTTACTAGGCGCAATGTTGCCCGCGCGGCAGGCGGAAGCCAGGGCTTTTGCTTCCTTGGAAAGGGCCAGCAGGCTCATTTTCTCCGCGTTTTCGATAACGGGAACGTACAGGCCACGGTCAGTGTCGCAGGCAAAGCCTAAATTCACCGCGCGGAATTTACGAAGCGTGTCGCCCAGCAGATGGGCGTTTAAATCCGGAAACGCCGGCAGGGTTTTCGCCACGGCATAGAGAATCATGTCGTTTACGGAAATGCTGGCAAACTCTTCCAGGCCGCTATCTTTCATCAGCTTGCGGTAGGAAAGCAGGGACGAAGCGTCGAAAGAGGTGTGCAGCGTAAGCTGCGCCATCTGGGTTAAGGACGCGTGCATGTTTTCGGCGATAATCTTGCGCATGCGGGACAGGGGTTCGTCCACAAACGCCGCCGGGGCCGCTTCGGGGGCGGCGGGGGCTTTGGGCGCGGGGGCTTCCGCTGCCTGCGGGGCGGGCTGGATTGCCGCCTGCCGGCCGCCTTCGTCTATGTAACGCTCGATGTCCCTTGCGATAATCCGTCCTTCCGGGCCGGTGGGGGTCACTTCCGCCGGGGAAACGCCCGTTTCCTCGGCCAGCCGCCTGGCTCTGGGCGAGATTTTCACGCGGCCGCCTTCCGTTTGCGCCGCCTTGAACACTTCCGCCGCCGGAACGGCCGGGGCGGCCGGTTCGGGCTTTGCTTCCGGAACGGGCTGCGCCGCCGCCTGGGTGCTGCCCGGCAGTTCGTAGCTTTCGCCCGGTTCGCCGACGACGCAGACGGGCGTCTGGATCGGCACCTCGTCCCCTTCTTCCACCAGAATTTCCAAAACCGTGCCGCCTGTTTCCGCCTGCACGTCGAAGGTGGCCTTGCCGGTTTCCAGGGTAAAGAGCTTGTCTCCTTCCTTTACCGCGTCGCCTTTTTTCACGTGCCAGGCCGAAAGCAGCGCCGATTCTTCGGAAATGCCCAGCTGGGGCATCAAAACTAGTTTCGCCATATGGTTTTCTCCTTCCGAAATCGTCCGGTATGGGTCGCATTGTGCGCTCTATGGTAAAAAGCAAAAGTCGCATCCTGACAAAAAACCCTGTATTTTCCTTTCTATTATAATATAAGGCCTTTCGAATAACAACCCGAAGCCCAAAAATACCGCGGCAATCGTCAACACTTTCCCTCTTTGGAAGGTCTTCTCAATAATAGCAAATTATGATACAATACTTTCGGAAAAATTGACAGGCAAAGGCGTCCCTTTATGCCTTTCCGCTGAAAGGAGAGGATTGTTATTTCCGGTCCGTTTCCAAAATACTACGCCGGTTTGGACATCGGCGGCACCAAGTGCGCCGTCATCATCGGCCGGCTCAACGAACACGACGCGCCCTTTGAAATCCTCTACCGGGAGGCTATCGACACGGACAAGTCCGTTAGCCCCCAGACCATGCTCGACCGGCTGGACGCCCTTTTAGCCCCGCAGTTTGCCAAATACCCTATCCAAGCCATTGGCGTTTCCTGCGGCGGGCCGCTGGACAGCCGGAAAGGCCTAATCCTTTCCCCGCCCAACCTGCCCGGCTGGGATGAAGTGCCCATTGTCGAGCGGCTCTCCAAAACCTACGGCGTGCCCGCCCATCTGCAAAACGACGCCAACGCCTGCGCCGTGGCGGAGTGGAAGTTCGGCGCCGGCAAAGGCACGGAAAACATGGTCTTCTGCACCATGGGCACGGGCTTTGGCGCGGGGTTAATCTTAAACGGCCGCCTCTACGCCGGGGCCAACGACAACGCCGGCGAAATCGGCCATGTGCGCCTGACGGAGTTAGGCCCCGTGGGCTATGGAAAGCAGGGCTCCGTGGAAGGCTTCTGCAGCGGCGGCGGCATTGCCCAGGTGGGGCGCACCTTCGCTTTGGCCGCCATCCAGCAGGGCAATCCCCCCTCCTTCTGCCAAACCATCGGCGATCTGGACAAAATCACGGCCAAAAGCCTGGCCCTTGCCGCCCAGCAGGGGGACGAGGTGGCCATTGCCGTCTGGCAGGCCGTGGGGCATTATCTTGGCAAAGCCCTGGCCATTCTCATCGACGTCATCAACCCCGAACGCATCGTCATCGGTTCCATCTTTGCCCGAAGCGGCGAGCTTTTGCGGAAACCCATGGAAGAAACCATCCGGGCCGAAGCGCTTGCGCACGCGGCCAAAGTCTGCGAAGTTGTCCCGGCGGAGCTTGGCGAGGCCATTGGCGACATCGCCGCTTTGTCGGTTGCAACCTTATAATGATAAAGGAAAGGCATGATAACTATGAGCGACAAAAGGCTGCATCTGATCGGTAACGCCCATCTGGACCCCATCTGGCTCTGGCGCTGGCAGGAAGGCTGCGGCGAGGTACTGCAAACCTTCCGCTCCGCTCTCGACCGCCTGAAGGAGTATGACGACTTTGTCTTCACCTGCTCCTCCGCCGCCTACTACCGCTGGGTGGAAGAAATCGACCCCGACATGTTCCAGGAAATCGTGGAACGGGTTAAGGAAGGGCGCTGGGTGCCCGTCAACGGCTGGTGGGTTCAGCCGGACTGCAACATGCCCTCCCTGGAAAGCTACGCCCGTCATGCCCTGTACAGCCAGCTGTACTACTATGAGAAATTCGGCCGCATCTGCAAAACGGCGTACAACGTGGACTCCTTCGGCCACAACGCCATGCTGCCCCAGATTATCCGCCAGGGCGGCATGACCTGCTACGTCATGATGCGCCCCGGCCCCCACGAAAACCCCGAGGTCCCCGAAAACCTCTTCTGGTGGGACAGCCCCGACGGCTCCCGCGTACTTACCTTCCATATCCATGAGTCCTACAACGTAAGCGGCCCCGACCGCCTGGACGAACGGGCCAAAGTCCTGTCCGAGCGCATTGAAAAGACCGGCCACGGCATGATGCTGCTCTACGGCGTGGGCAACCACGGCGGCGGCCCCACCCGGCGGGACATCGAGCACCTGCTCAAGAACTTGAAACGCGAAGGCTACGCCGAAATGGTCTTCTCCGACCCCGACGCGTTTTTTGCCTCCATGCTCGTGCAGAAGCTGGATCTGCCCGTCTGGAAAGACGATTTGCAGCACCACGCTTCCGGCTGCTACTCCGTCACGTCCATGGTCAAGGCCTTAAACCGCAAGGCCGAAAACGCCCTCCAGTCCGCCGAGAAGTGGAACACCCTCGCCGCGGCGAAAACGAACCTGCCCGCCGACACGGCGAAAATCGCCGAGGCCTGGAAGGACGTCTGCTTCAACCAGTTCCACGACATCCTCGACGGCTGCTCCATCTGGGAAGCCTATGAGGACGTCCGGGAGAGCATGGGCCACGCGCTGACCATCGCCGCCCGCACGCAGAACAACGCCCTTTTAAAGCTGGCCGGAAACGTCGACACGTGGATTGACGGCGCGTCCGACCCGTCGCCCATCGAGGAAACCGCATACGCCGACGTGCGCCACAAGAGCATTCCCGCCCGCCTGCCCCGGCCCATCGTGGTGTTCAACCCCCTGTCCTTCCCCGTGAACGTGCCGGTGCGCGTGTACGGCCCGTCCCAGATGGTCAAAGACTCGGAAGGCAACCCCGTTCTGTTCCAGAACGTCCGCTCCTCCCGCTCCAACGACTCCCATCAGGACACCCAGTTTATGGCCAGCGTCCCCGCTCTGGGCTATTCCACCTACTGGCTCTGGTGGGAAAACCAGGATGAGCTGAACATCAAAACCGACATCCGCTGCGGTGAAAACTATCTCGAAAACGCCTACCTTAGAGTGGACTTTGACACAAGAACCGGCGCCATCCGCCGCCTGATTGATAAGAAAACGGGCTACAACTACGTTAAAGGCAGCAACTTCGGCGTGCCCACGGTAATTGACGACCACAAGACCGACACCTGGGCCCACATGGTCTTTAAGTTCCACGACATCGCCGGCACGATGAAGGCAACGTCCTTCGAGCTGGTGGAGACCGGCCCCCTGCGCGCGGTCATCCGCGTCAAATACGAGTACGGCAAGTCCGTGCTGACCCAGGACTTTATCCTTGCTTCCAAGCAGAAGACCCTGCGGGTCAAGTGCAAGGCCATCTGGCAGGAGCCTTTCACCATGCTGAAGGTGCCCTTCCCGATGAAAGGCACCAACGAGGTTTCCACCTACGAGATCCCCTCGGGCTACATTAAGCGCCCCTGCAACGGCGAGGAAGAACCGGGCCTGGCCTGGGCGGACCTGACGGTCACCTGCGAAGACGGCGTGCGCCGCGGGCTTTCGGTCATGAGCGACTCCAAGTACAGCTACGACTGCCCGGGCACGGAGCTGCGCCTTACGCTGCTGCGCAACGTCATCTTCGCCGACCACTACTCCCACCGCCCGCCGGCCGACTTCCAGTTTACGGACGAAGGCCTGCACCGGTTTGAGTACGGCATCTACCTCCACGAGGGCGAGGCCGAGGACAGCGACATTGTTACGGAAGCCCTGCAGTTTAACAACCGGCCCGTGACCGTGCCCGTTAGCTATCACAAGGGTACCGAGCCGCAGGTCAAGAGCTTTTTGACCATCAGCGCGCCCAACGTCATCGCCACGGCGCTGAAGTTCTCCGAAGACGGCTCCGGCGCGGCGGTTCTGCGCTGCTACGAAGCCAACGGCAAGGCCACGCGCACAACGATTCTCTGCGAAACATTAAACGCCGGCTTTACCGTCGACTTCGGCCCCTTCCAGACCAAGACCTTCCGCATCGAAAAAGACGGTTCCGTGTCGGAAGTGAACTTCCTGGAGGGCATTGTAAAGAGCGAAAAGAGAGAAGATTAGCAAAAAACACCCCCTCGTTTGAGGGGGTGTTTTTTAACGTCGTTAATTATCTCGAGCAATCAAAGATATTAAGGAAGTTATCTCCAATCCACATTTGAAGTTAGCCGTTAATCTAGGTTCTACTCCGGGAAGAAGAGCTTTAGTTGTTGTGAGGCTATTTGTAAAGTCCGGATCCAATTCAGAATATTTAGCAACTAGCGCTGAAAAATACTCCATAGAGCCTTTTGCTGAGGGATAGTTTTCGCATTTCTCGATATCCTTTTAATCATTTCAATTACACTACGATTTAACTTCCTATTAAGCATAGACATCACCATTTTAACATTCTTTTGCTGTATTTTACCATTCAATAAGCAAATTGGCAACAACAATACAGCAACACCCCCTCTTGCGAGGGGGTGTTTGCGTTTTGCTATTTTTCCAGCACAACTTCGTCCACCAGCACGCCGGAAGCGGTGGTGACGGTGACGGCTATCCGGTCTTTCGTAAAAGACGCCGTGGAACAGATGGGGTCTACTTTGCCGTTCTTTGTGACCTGGGCGGGGTTGTCGCCGTACACGTAGTCCTGCCACATAAAGCGGCAGTTCCGGTCGTGGCTGGGGCCGGCAAAGCCGAGGGACAGATATGTAATCCCTTCCCCAACGGGCACCCGCCTGCCCTGCCACATGGTGGAGCGCACGTAGAGGTGGTCGTGGCCGCATAGGGCCAGATCCACGCCGTACTTTTCAAAAATCGGCACGTAAAACCGCGGGTTAAACGTCTCGCCGCTTTTGCCGTAGGGCGACGAGTGGAGCACCGCCACCAGCCAGGAAGGTTTCCTCTCCGCGGCGGCCGCCAGTTCCTTTTCCACTTCCTCTACAAAATGCATAGGCAGCCCGCCGCCATAGCCCGGCACGCTTACAAAGCAGACCGGCCCTATATGGACGGTGTACAAAATCTCGTCCGTGGCCGCGTCGCCCCGCTTGGGCAGGTTCCAGTGGCTTTTGTAGTTTTCAAATCCCCTAATATGCTCCCATTCGTGGTTTCCCGGCGTAGGAAGCCAGATTTCCTCGGCAAACCGTTTGGATGCGGCGCCGATGGTGCGCGCATAGGACGACTGCTTGCCCGCCGCGTCCACTAAATCGCCTACGGAGATCATCACGTAGGGGGCTTGGACCCGCCCGACGCCCTGCTCCATGAGCTTGGCATACTCGGCGTAGTGGTGCTCCACGTCGCCGATCTGGGCGTCGGTCATCAAAACAGCGTCCAGCCGGTCCATGGTTTCCGGCAGGGTGCGGCAGGTGTAGACTTCGCTCCAGCCGTCCTCCCCGCCGAAGCGGCAGCAATAGGATGTATCGGGCTGCAAATCCGTAACTTCCGCGTCAAACTGGGTCGCTTCCCGGTTGATGTCCACCCGCGTGTGGTTGACCACGACCCGTTCGACCCATTCCCTGGCATAGGCGGGCCGGGCGGCAATGCGCCTGGCCGTCTGTTCGCTTTCGCCTTCCCGCCAGATTTTTAAGACGTTTTTCTTAACATAGGGCGATGTGAACCAGGCAAACGCCATGCTTCTTGCAGGGTCTTTCGTGATGCCGCGGGTGATCGTCTGGGGCGTTTTGGGGTATGCGCTTTCCTTCGGCGCGCAGTTAAAGGCCATAATCGGCGAAACCCGCCCGGAAGCGTCCCGGGCGCGGACGAAAAACACCAGATCGTCGGGGTATTCGTCTTTCGTAAAGCGCCGGGTGTGCAAAACGCCCTTGCGAAGGGTCAAAGTGGAGCGCTTGATTTTGAAAGGCGCGTTGTCTTTGGTGCGGCATTCGAGAATCTTAAGCTTGACGGGCTCGTCCGGAGGCGTGCCGTCCCGTTTGGTTACCGTGATGCGGCAGGTGCGGCCCTTGGTGCCGCCCTGGTAGTCGATGCGGTAGAAGTCCTCCGCGTCGGGGCGGTCGGGGTCCTGCGGTTCGCCCTGTTCCTCGACCCGGGCCAGCGCTTTCGGGTCGCAGATGACGTCCATGTCGGAGATGCGGATGGTGCCGCTTTCCCGCCCACCCTCCGCGTATTCTAAAAAGAGGATGTTGTCAAAAATCGCCGGCAGAAGAAAATCCTCATCAAACCGGAACAATACCCGGCGCCAGCCTTTCCACGTAAGCCGGTGGACGTTGACGCTGTACGCCGACGCCTTGTCCCGGGAGTTGAGCTTCATGTGCAGGAAGTTGCCCGACCCGTCGCCGTACACCCACATGGCCACGCCCAGCGGGCGGGGCGTATGCACCAGGCGGCGCTTTCTTTCCTTGCAGACGGCGGGGTAATATTTGGGCGTGCGCCGGAAATCGTAGGAAAGCCGCAGCGCCGGGCGGCCCTTTCGCAGAAACTGGGGCCTGGTCTCCATCGCCGCTTCCAGAAACCGGTCGAACCGGGGAAAGGCAAACTCCGGATCGTCCATCCGGTACAGAGGGTACTCGGGCAAAACCCCCTGTCTGGTGCAGAAAACCGGTATGACGACGCTTTGCCCCCGGTCAAACTCGGCGGAAAGCACGGTATACGCCTCGTCGGGGCAGGCCGAAAGAAACGACGGCAGGATAGTCAGCGTCTTACCGTCGAAGGTGTAGTCTTTTTCGGGCGTCAGGGCTTCGCCAAGCCCTTCAAAATGGTACCCCTTGTGAACGGACAAAAGGGTGTTGCCGCGCAAATCCACGGCAACGGTTACGGGCTGCGGGTTGTTTTTATCGAAGATATGGTCTTTTTCTTCCGCCAACGTATCGAAGAACCGGACGTGGCCCGTCTTTTTTCGGTCCACTATGCCATCACCGCCGACAATTTACTACCGCCCAGGATATGAAAGTGCAGATGCGGCACCGTCTGCCCTCCGTTTTCCCCCACGTTGGACACTACCCGGAACCCTTCTTCCAGAGGGAGCAGCTTGGCCACCTTGGGCACGGCCAGCAGCAGCCGGGAAGCGATTTCCGCGTCCTCCTCCGCAAGGTTGGCGGCGGAGACAATGTGCTTTTTGGGAATCAGCAGCACGTGCACAGGGGCCTGGGGGGCGATGTCATGGAACGCAAGGCAGAATTCGTCTTCGTAGACGACTTTCGCGGGGATTTGTCCGGCGGCGATTTTGCAGAAGATGCAGTCCATACTAAGCTCCTTTCTGTATGGAAGAAAGAGGGAGGTTCTTCCCTCCCCTTTCTCCGGGGTTTATTTGGCTTCGCTTGCGTAGTAGTTCATCAACGCTCCGGCCAGCAGAATCTTCCGTTCCGCTTCCGTAAGCGAATCGACGGTTAAGGGTACGGGCAGCACCTGTTCCCCTTCGCCCTTGACGAGCAAAGCGGTAATGCTGCTTTCCCCGTTTGCCAGGGTTTGCTTTACCTGGGGCAGGTACAGATAGTCGCCCACCGCAAACAGCTCCGCGTCCGCAGGGTTTGTAAGCCTCAGCGGCAGCATGCCCCAGTTAATGAGGTTGGAGCGGTACCGCTTCGTGGCGTACTCCACCGCCACGTTGGCGCCGCCGCCCAGCACTCTTTGGCAGGAAGCCGCCTGCTCCCGGGCGGACCCGTCGCCGGGCTTCACGGCGAAAATCACGCTCTTATACAGCGTATTCTCCGCGTCAAATCCGGGCAGTTTGGACGTTACGGCGGACAAGGCGGAAATGTCCGTTCTGGCGATTTCCTTGGCGCGGCCCACATAGCCGGGGTCTTTCCGGCCCAGGGTAAACTCGGCCAGGCGCAACGGGTTTGAGCGGTAGGACGAGGTTTCGCCCGAAGGGATCAGCTCGTCGGTGGTGGTGACGGGGTCGCGGATGACCGAAGCAAACTTCAAAAGCAGGCTGTCTTTCAGCTCCGGCATTTTCGGCCAGTCGGTGATATTGGGCCCCAGCACCAGCGGCTCTTCCGGCAGGGGCTTGCCCACGCCCACGTACACCCGTTTTTCGTAGATGCCCGGGTCGTAGGTGTAGGGCGTATCGTTTTCGGGAATGGCAAACTCCGTCGCCGGGGTGAGACGGCCGTTATTGGCCGCCGTGGCCGCCACGGAGCGGGCGTCCATCAGCGCGACGAACGCCGTCTGCCCTTCTCTGGGCTTGGAGCCTTCGCGGCTCGGGAAGTTTCTTGTCGTATGGCGGATGGACAGCTGCCCGTTGGCGGGCACGTCCCCCGCGCCAAAGCACGGCCCGCAGAAGGCCGTTTTCATCATAGCGCCCGCCGCCGTCAGCCGCGCCGCCGCGCCGTTTTTCAAAAGCGCCATGAAGACGGGCTGGCTGGCCGGGTACACCGAGAGGGTAAAGCCGCTGGAGCCGGCCGTGCGGCTTTCCAGAATGTCCGCCGCCGCCATGATGTTGGCGTACAAGCCGCCGGCGCAGCCGGCGATGACGCCCTGGTCGACGTATAAAACGCCGTTTTTCACCTTGTTCAGGATGCCGCTTCCGTCCAGGCCGTATTCTTTGGCCTCGTCGGCCACCGACTGCAGAATGTCGCCGGGGTTGGCGGCCAGCTCCTCGATGGGGTAGACGTTGCTCGGATGGAAAGGCAGGGCGATCATCGGGCGCACTTTGGAAAGGTCCAGATCCACCGCGCAGTCGTAGAGGGCGCCTTCTTCTGGCGATAACTCCTTGTAATCATCCGCCCGGCCGTGCATGGCCAGCCATTCCTCCACCTTGCCGTCGGTGGCCCAGATGGAACCCAGGCAGGTGGTCTCCGTGGTCATAACGTCGATGCCCATGCGGTAGTCGATGGAAAGATCGGCAATACCGGGGCCGAAGAACTCGACGATTTTGTTTTTTACAAACCCGTCTTTAAACGTCGCGCCGATGAGCGCCAGCGCCACGTCCTGGGGGCCGACGCCGGGCGCGGGCGTGCCGTGGACGTACACGCCCACCACTTCGGGGTAGTCGATGTCGTAGGTGCGGCCTAACAGCTGCTTTGCCAGCTCGCCCCCGCCTTCGCCGATGGCGATGCAGCCTAAAGCGCCGTAGCGGGTGTGGCTGTCGGAGCCTAAAATCATCTTGCCGCAGCCGGCGTACCGCTCCCGCATAAACTGGTGGATGACCGCCACGTGGGCGGGCACGAACACGCCGCCGTACTTCTTCGCGGCGGAAAGGCCGAAGACGTGGTCGTCCTCGTTGATGGTGCCGCCTACGGCGCAGAGGCTGTTGTGGCAGTTGGTGAGCACGTAGGGCAGCGGGAACTCCTTCATTCCGCTGGCGCGCGCCGTCTGGATAATACCCACGTAGGTAATATCGTGGGAGGTCAGAGCGTCAAATTTGAGTTTGAGCTTTTTATCGTCACCGGAGACATTGTGGGCTTTTAGAATGCCGGCGGCGATGGTTTTGTCGCGGCTGCCGCGGCCGTCGTCCGCAACGAGACCTCCCTTTTCATAGCGCATCGGTTGTTTGTACAGTCGAATCAAGGAAATTCCCTTCTTTCTGTCGCAAATTTGCCTGCCAAAGGCGTTTTTCTATCTTACTTAATCATGGTTTCGAGCAAAGACGGCACGGCCGCCAAAGCTTCCTGCTTTTTGGAAGCGTCCTTGCCGCCGGCTAAGGCGCTGTCGGGACGGCCGCCGCCGTTGCCGCCGGTGATGGCCGCCACGGCCTTGACCAGCTGGCCCGCGTGCACGCCCTTTTCGACGGCGGGCTTAGTGGCCACCGCCAAAAATTGCAGCTTGTCTTCGTATTCCAGCGCGAACACGGCCGCCAGGGCTTCGTTTCTCGACTTCAGCTCGTCGCCCAGACGGCGCAGAATGTCCACCGACAGGCCGGACAGTTCGATTACGGCGAGTTTCACGCCCTTTACATCCTTGGCGGAAGCCAGCGCGTCGGACACGGAGCCTTTCGCGCTCTGAACGGCGAAGGTTTCCTTTTCCTTCAGCGCCTGCTTCAGCTCATTGCTCAGCTGGTTGACCCGGCGGACAAGGTCATGCGGCGAAACTTTCAACGCATCCGCCGCTTCGGCAAGGCGGCTTTCGGCTTCGCTTAACAGCGTGAGCACGCCCGCGCCGGTGACGGCTTCGATGCGGCGCACGCCGGCGGCGACGGAGCTTTCGCTTACAATGCGGAACAGGCCGGCCTTCGCCGTGTTGTCCAGATGGGTGCCACCGCAAAGTTCGGCGGAGAAGTCGCCCATGCGCACAACGCGCACAACATCGCCGTATTTTTCGCCAAACAGCGCCGTAACGCCCTGGGCACGGGCTTCGTTCAGGGGCATTTCGGTGCAGGAGACATTGAGTCCTTCCAGAATCTGGTCGTTCACAATGCGCTCCACGTCGGCAATCTGCTCGGGCTTCATGGCCTCAAAGTGGGAGAAGTCGAAGCGCAGCCGGTCGGGCTCGACCAGAGAGCCGGCCTGCTGCACATGGGCGCCCAGCACGTTCCGCAGCGCCTTGTGGAGCAGGTGGGTCGACGAGTGGGCCCGGGCGATGGCCTTGCGGCGGGAAACGTCGATGGCGGCGGTCACTTTGTCTCCCATGCTGAAAGAGCCGCTTTCCACCGTGCCGAAGTGCAGGTGCTGGCCGCCGGGGGCCTTTTTCACGTCGGTGACGGCAAACACCGCGCCGTTTTCGCTTACAATCTTGCCGTGGTCGCCCACCTGGCCGCCGCTTTCGGCGTAGAAAGGCGTCACATCCAGCAAAATAATCGCCGTTTCGCCCGGTTCAATCCGGCCGCGCTCTTCGCCGTCGGCCAGGATGTGGGCAATGACGGACTTCGTTTCAGTTTCTGTATAGCCCACAAACTTCGTTTCGCCCAGCTCTTCGGCGGAGCCTTCCACGGCCCAGCCAAAGTCGCCGGCGGCCATACGGGCGGCGCGGGCTCTTGTTCTCTGTTCGTTCATGCAGGCGTCGAAGCCTTCCCTATCCAGGGCAAGGCCCCGCTCGGCCAGCAGTTCTTCCGTCAAATCGACGGGGAAGCCGAAGGTGTCGTACAGGCGGAAGGCTTCGCTGCCGGGGAAGGTGGCGTTTTTGCCCTCGGCGGCCAGCAGCTCCTCGATTTTCTCGTTGAGCAGCGCCAAACCGGCGTCGATGGTCTTGGCAAAGCGCTCTTCCTCCACCTTGATGACCTGGACGATGGCGTCCTTCCGCTGGGCCAGTTCGGGGTAGGCGTCCTTGCTTTCGTGGATGACCGTCTCGCAGACCTCATAGAGGAACGGCCGGTCTATACCTAACAGTTTG
>JAKPBM010000458.1 GCA_029778935.1 Bacillota bacterium
CAAAGGAGAAAACAGGATTGAACAACAAGGTGCGCGAACTGGCCCGGGAAGAAGTCAATGGCCAGTATATTTATATGGAACGGGTGCGGGAACTGCTGGCCGCAGCCGGAAAAACTCTGTACTGCTATGTGGAGACCTACGGCTGTCAGCAAAACGAGGCCGACAGCGAAATCATCCGCGGCATGGCCGTGGAAATGGGCTATGCTTTGTGCGACTCGGCGGACAAGGCCGATTTTATCGTGTTAAACACCTGCGCCGTGCGGGAAAACGCGGAAAACCGGGTGTTTGGCAATCTGGGGGCGCTGTCCCATCTGAAACGGAATAAGCCGGATTTAATCATCGCTCTGTGCGGCTGCATGGCGGCGGAGGAGCACGTGCAGGAGAAGGTGAAAAAGAGCTTTCCCCACGTGGCGCTGGTGGTCAGCAGCAACGCCCTCTGGCAATTGCCGTCCCTTTTATACTCGGTGCTTTTAACGGGACGCCGGGCCTTTTCCGAAACGGACGCGGCGGGCGTTATCGCCGAGGGCCTGCCCAAGCTGCGGGACCGGGGGGTCAAAGGGTGGCTGCCCATCATGTACGGCTGCAACAACTTCTGCACCTACTGCATCGTCCCCTATGTGCGCGGGCGGGAGAGAAGCCGCAAAAAAGAGGACATCCTGGCCGACGCCAGGGCTATGCTTGAAGAAGGGTACAAGGACATTACGCTGCTCGGCCAGAACGTCAACTCCTACGGCAAGGACGAAACGGGCAAGGCCCGTTTTCCGGAGCTGCTTAGGGAAGTGGCGGCCCTTCCGGGGGATTTCCGCGTGCGCTTTATGACCAGCCACCCCAAAGACGCGGGGGAAGAGCTGTTTTCCGCCATGGCGGAAAGCCCCAAGGTGGCCAAACACCTGCACCTGCCCTTCCAGGCGGGAAGCGACGCGGTGCTTAAGCGCATGAACCGGGGCTACACGGCGGAGCACTACCTTTCTTTGGTAAGAAAGGCAAGAAGTTTGATGCCGAATCTGGTGCTGACCAGCGACGTCATCGTCGGTTTTCCCGGCGAAACAGAGGAGGACTTCCAGAAAACGCTGGATTTAATCCAGGAAGTGCGGTACGACGCTTTATTTACCTTCCTCTATTCGCCCAGAAAGGGCACGCCCGCGGCGAAAATGGAGGACGTTGTGCCAGAAGAAGTGAAAAAAGAGCGGTTTGCAAGGCTGCTTGAGATACAGAACCGGATTTCCGCCGAGATTCACCAGAGCTACGTCGGCAAAACGGTGCAGGTGCTGGTGGACGGCCACGCGGAAGGAAAGGAAGGGTACCTTTCCGCCCGCACCGACGGGGGGCGGCTGGTGGTGTTCCCCGGCGGGGACGAGCTCATCGGCCGATGGGTCGGCGTGGAGGTCACCGACAACACTACGTGGTCGCTGGCCGGCCGTCTGGCGGCGAAATAGGGTAGGGGATGCAAATGGAAGACTTCACGCCGATGATGCGGCAGTATCTGGAAATCAAGGAGCAGAACAAGGACGCGCTGCTTTTCTATCGCCTGGGCGATTTCTACGAACTGTTTTTTGAGGACGCGGAAAAGGCGTCGAAACTGCTGGATCTGGTTCTGACCGGGCGGGACTGCGGCCGGGAAGAGCGGGCGCCCATGTGCGGCATTCCGTACCACAGCGCCGAATCCTACATCAACCGCCTGATTTCCATGGGCATCAAGGTGGCCATCTGCGAGCAGATGGAAGACCCGGCCACGGCCAAGGGCCTTGTCAGGCGGGCGGTGGTGCGGCGGATTACGCCGGGCACCACCGTGGACGGGCAGATTCTGGAGGAAGGGAAAAACAACTATATCGCCGCGGTCTACGGCCGGAAAGACGCTGTGGGCTTATGCTTTGCCGACGTTTCGGCAGGGGTTCTGAAAGCGACCAGCCTGAAAGGCGCCGATGCGCCGGCCAAGGTATTGGACGAGCTGGCGGCGTTTTTGCCCAAAGAGCTGCTTGTGTGCGAAGGGTACCCCGTCAACAAGGCTTTTACCGAGTTTGCCGCCGAGCAGAAAATCTTTGTGCAGCATGT
>JAKPBM010000461.1 GCA_029778935.1 Bacillota bacterium
CTGAAGGCGACACGGTCACCGTTTTGAACACCACTTCTTTCACCCGCAACGACGTTATCTACATCGACGACGCGGGCAAAGCCGTCAAAGGCGTTCCCTGCCAGAAAGTCACCAAGCTGGACGGTTCCCAAAAGGTCGCCGTGGCGAACGTGACGATTCCGCCCCTGTCCGCCGTCTCGCTGGAGCTTACAGATTGCGTCGAGGAAGCCCCGTCGCCCTTTACATACAGCGGCAAAACGCTCGAAACGCCCTTTGCCGTCGTCACCTTCACTGAGGAAGGAACCATTTCTTCCTTCTTTGACAAGCGGGCCAAGCGGGAGCTTGCCGGCGAAGGCTATCCGTTTAACACCTTCCTTTTGGCGGAAGACGTGCCTCTGGCCTGGGACAACTGGGACGTGGACGCGGACGTCGAGCTGAAGTTCAAGCCCTGCGCGAAGCTGCTTTCCGAAGAAGTCGTCTCCGACGGCGCCGTCGAGTTCCGCATCCGCCGGAAATATCAGCTGACAGAGAAGTCCGCCGTCACCCAGGACATGATTTTCTTCGCCAACAGCCCCGAAGTGCGGTTTGAAACCCTCATGCACTGGTACGACAACCACCGCCTGCTGAAAACCGCCTTCGACACCTCCGTGTTCTGCGACTTTGTGCGGCAGGAAATCCAGTTCGGCTACTTAAAACGGCCGACAACGCGGAACACCACCATCGAACAGGCGAAATTTGAGGTCTTAAACCACAAATACACCGACCTGTCCGAGCCTAAGTTCGGCGTGGCCATCTTAAACGACTGCAAATACGCCATCTCCGTTTCCGGCGGCCAGCTGCGGCTGACCCTCCACAAGGGCGGCAACCGCCCCGACTGGGAAGGCGACCACGGCGAGCACTACTGCGAATACTCCTTTCTGCCCCATGTGGGCGGCTTCTCGGCGGAAACCGTCGTGGCCCCGGCCTACGCTTTGAACTACAAGCCGCTGGTCTTTGCCGGCAAGGCAGATTTTGCCTCCCTGGCGAAGACTTCCGACGCCAACATCGTCATCGAAACGGTCAAGCCCTGCGAGGACGCGGAAAACGCCTACATCCTGCGCCTGTATGAAGCCGAAGGCGGCTTTACCCATACGACCCTGACCCTGGGCCATGCCCCCAAGGCCGTGCAGGTCTGCAACATGCTGGAAGAAGCGCAGAGTGATCTGCCCGCTGAAACGGACATCTCCCTGACCTTCCGCCCCTTTGAAATCAAGACCATCAAAGTGACCTACTAAGTCCCTATTTCCCTACGCTGGGGAAGCGCCAAAAGGCGCTTCCCCGGCGCCGTTCTAACGGAGTGGATGTACATGAACACACAGACCGATACCACGAAAACCTACGTCGTGCTGGAGCCGGCCGTACTTTGCGGCAGGTTGTCCGGCCGTTTTTTCCGTTTCTGCCTTTGGCGCGCGCCTGTTTTGTGGCTGTACGCGCCGCTTATGGTATGGGCAGGGCTGCTGCGCCTGTTGGCGGTAAACGGGAAAACCTCGGAGAAAAGCGCCGCCTATGCGTGGCGGTTTCTGAAGGCCGTTCCCGACCTTCCTGCCATG
This sequence comes from Bacillota bacterium, assembly GCA_029778935.1. Taxonomy (GTDB): domain Bacteria; phylum Bacillota; class Clostridia; order Oscillospirales; family QAMX01; genus DUUG01. The sequence goes on from JAKPBM010000461.1 coordinate 1,569, forward strand.
GCGTCGTCTTTTCAGAAGCGGAAAAAACTCGCGCTTCCTTCCGGAACCGGCGTGTTGGTGTCCGACGCGCCGCTGCCTCTTCTCACCCTGCTGTTTCCGGGCGCGGAGCTGCTGGCCAACCCGTATGACCTTGGTTCCGGGCGGTTTATGTCCTACGCCCCGGTGAAAAAACTTCTGGAAAGCAAAGGCGATATCCCCTCCCTTACCGCCGGGCTGGGCAAGTACCCGCCCGCGGGAGAGCGCAAGTACGCGGCCTTTGGAAAAATCTTCCCTACCGCCCGGAAGGCCTATTTCTACGGCATCGGCCGGGCGCTGCTTCGTTCGCTGCTGCTTACGGCGCTGGGCGTTCTGCTGGGGGTGGCGTCCCTCTACTTTGCCCGGGAAGGGGTTTTTGACCTTTCCATGTTCCGCTCGTACTTTACGACGGGCCACATCGCCTTTCTGAATATTTTACCGGCGGTTCTGCTTATGTTCCTGTTCTACGCCCTATTTAACCGGGTGTATCTTGCCTTTCTGGCCACGTTTGTGCTGACGCTTGTTCCCGCCTGGGTCAGCTATTTCAAATTCATGTACCGAAACGACCCGTTTTTCTTTGAGGACATCGTGCTGATCCGGGAAGCTAAAAACATGACCAACTCCTACGAAATCAAGCTCACCGCCGCCATCTGGGTAGCCATCGCCGCGGGAATTTTGATCAGCGCCGCCTTGATTTTTGCGGCCAAACCCTACTACAAGCGGGCTTCCGAGCGGGTTCTGGCGTTTCTTCTGACCGGAATTGTCTGTTTCGGCCTGTTCCAGAACGTGTATTTAAACGACGACGTGTACGCCGCCAATAAAAACGAAGCCCACATCAACCGCTGGTCTCCTACGGAGCAGTTTGTCTCCCGGGGCTTTCTCTACCCCTTCCTGTACAGCGCCAAAGACTACGTGGGCAGCACCCAGCCCTACGACTACAGCGAGGAAGCCGTCAACGCCCTTCGCAAAGCCTTCCCCGAAAAAGACATCCCGGCCGAACAAAAAGTAAACTTTATCTTCATCATGTTGGAATCCTTCAACGACTTCTCCCGCTTTGCCCAGATTCCTTTCACCGAAAACCCCTTCGCCCCCTGGGACGCTTTAGCGGAGGAGAGCATTTCCGGCCGGCTGGTGGTCAACATCTTCGGCGGCGGCACGGTGGACACGGAGCGGCGGGTCATGTCGGGCCTTTTGCGCCAGCCGACGTTTAAGCGAAAGACGAACACCTACGTTTCCTACTTCGCCGAACAAGGGTATACCACCTTCGGCGGCCACCCCAACAACGAATGGTTCTATAAACGCTACCGCGCCAACAAAAACATCGGCTTTGCCGACTACGCCTTTACGGAAAACTACTTCTCCGCCTTCGACACGCCGAAAAAAGACGCCGTGTTTCTCCCCGAAGTCCTGCGCCTGTACGAACAGGCCCAAGCAGGCGGCAACCCCTGCTTCGGTTTCTTCGTGACCTTCCAGGGCCATGGCCCCTACAACCCCGACGCTTCCTTTGACAAAACCTATCTGCCCCAGGGCGACATCCCCGCCGAGGAATACAACCTCATCGAGGACTACTTCCAGCAGGCAGGCGACACGTGCCGGCAGATTGCTTTGCTTGTGGACGAGCTTAGAATGCGGGAGGAGCCTGTCGTTTTGGTGCTGTTCGGCGACCATAACCCGTTTTTGGGCAAAAACGGCTTTGACCATCTGGGCATCAACATGGACACGGCCACGGAGGAAGGTTTTTACAACTACTACTCCACGCCCTACCTCATCTGGGGCAACGACGCGGCCAAGGCGGCGCTGGGGAACGACCTGGTTGGCCAAGGCCCCGTCATCAGCCCGGAATTCCTGGTGCCTACGGTGTTTAGCGCCCTCGGCTGGGAGGGCGACACCCATATCCAGGTGAACGCCGAGCTGGCCCGCCGCCTGCCCGTCATCCACAAAACGGGCCGGTTTTTGGAAAACGGCGCTCTGACCGACGCCCCCCTGCCGGAGCATTACGACTTCTACCGCAGCGTCCTAAGCTACCAGTACTGGTGGCAAAGCCAAACGGAGGTGAAAAAAACGTGACGGTCAAAACCATCGTCGACATCAAAGCCGACGCCCAAAACCCCCGAAGCAGCGAAGGCGACTTTGTGCGTTTGCCTTCCGGCCGGCTGCTATTTGCCTACAGCCGCTTCCATGGTGGAAGCCATGACTACTCCCCTTCCAACATCGCCGGGCTGTTTTCCGACGACAACGGCGAAACCTTTACGGCAACACCCCAAACCCTTGTCAACGCTTCCGAACACGGCACGGAAAACGTCATGAGCGTGTCGCTCATCTCTCTGCAAAACGGCGAAGCGGGGCTTTTTTACCTTGTGAAACGCCCCGACGGCACCACCGACTACGTCATGCGCCGCACCGCCGACGGGCAAACCTTTTCCGAAGCGAAAAGCTGTATCCCCGCCACGTCGCTGCGGGGATACTACGTGGTCAACAACGCCCGCGTGCTGCGCACGTCGTCGGGCCGCTTGGTCATTCCCGCCGCGCTGCACAGAACGCCCAACTACGACCTCAAGATCTTTGACGGCCGCGCCATCGACGTGTTCTTCTACTCCGACGACGACGGGGAAACTTGGTACGAAGCGCCGGGAATACTCTTCCCTCCCTGCGCCGCCCACAGCCGCACAGGGCTGCAGGAACCGGGGATTGCCGAGCTTCCCTCCGGCGTTCTCTACGCCTACGCCCGGACGGATCTATACTGCCAGTACGAAAGCTTCTCCGCGGACAACCTGGCAAGCTGGTCGCCGGCCCAGCCGTCAAAGTTTACCTCCCCCTGTTCGCCCCTATCCATCCGGCAAAACCCGTATACGGGCGAGTATTTTGCCGTCTGGAACCCCGTGCCCAACTACTTTGGGCGGTATGTCGCGCCGAAAACCGCCGGGCGGACGCCGCTTGTTCTGGCCAGAAGCCAAAACGGCCGCGACTTTTCGGCCCCCTTTGTGCTGGAAGACGACCCGGCCAAGGGCTTCTGCTACCCGTCTTTGTTCTTCCCCGACGCAAACACCCTGCTTCTGTCCTACTGCTACGGCGGGGAGGAAGACGGCGGGTTCTTAAACTGCCTGAAAATCCTGCGCATTTCCCTGTAAGCGGAGTAGGCGCGCCGGGGCGTCCTGCTCACGGTTCGGGCGGGTACGCCGGCGTTTTCCTTCGAGCTTGCGGCCGGTCCTGCGGAGTACACCGCTTCTTGCGGCTTGCGTGCCGCCCATCCTGCGGAGCACCCTTCTTGAGCCGGTAGTTGCGGCGCCTTTGAGGTTTTGGAGTATCATCTGCGTGCAGGTGGCAAAGCTGCCTACCTTTTTTGAAATGTCCCGTCTCCCTCCGGGCCGCATGAAATCGGGCGGCTGTGCGCTTTTCAAAAAAGCATTTTTCTTGTATAACAGGCCGCTAACGGGGCCGGCAGAACCCTTTCCGCCAGGCCGTTTGGCCGCTGTTGGCCGCCCTTCCCGCTACGCCTCAGCGCATACACTTACCCGCCCTTTTGCAGCCGTGCCGCTTACCGCTGTCTAACAGCGGCTGCCTAATCGCTATCCTGTACCGTTTGCCCGCCCCGTCGCGCCGATATAGCCTGCGAATACCGCAAAAGCCCGGAAGGAAAACCTTCCGGGCTTTGATTTTCGCTCTATATATCACGCCGCGCGGGTTCTGGCAGGGCGCGTATAACACCTGTTTTCTCCAAGCGGGACTACGCCGAGCCTTTCCGTTCCGCTTCCCAATCCTTCCGGCAGATGCCGTACACGGCCAGATCGGAAAAAATCCCGTCTCTCCTTCGAAAATGCCGGCGCAGCACGGCTTCCCGCACCATGCCCGCCTTTTCCATGACGCGCCCCGAAGCGGGGTTTTCCATGTCGTGCTGGCCGAAAATCTTCTCAAACCCCACTTCGCCGAAGGCAAAATCCAGCACCAGCCGCAAAGCCTTCGTCGCAATCCCCTTGTTCCAGTAGGCATACCCCAGGCAATAGCCCACTTCGGCGCGGGCGTTCCATTCGTCCACGTTGAACAGCATAAACGAACCCGCGGGCGCGCCTTCCCACTCGATAAGCCAGTAGTAGTAATCCTTCTTCTCATACTCGGGCACGCACCAGGCCAGCACCGACCGGGTCGTCTCCAGCGACGTGTGGGTGCGGAAGGTTACGTACTTCGTCACCCGGTCGTCCGACGCCCAGGTGTGAAACATGGCCGGCGCGTCGTCCATGGTGAACCGGCGCAAACGCAGCCCCGAAGCAAACAGCTCCACCGTTCCCTTATGTTGCAGCACGATGCTCCCCTCCTTATGGCCAACACCCCTTGCATTCCCGGCTGTTTGGCCGGCTGCTTTCTAAAAAGCGGCGAAGAATCGTCGGTTTGCCCCAGATTCCCGTCCGCGTCAGCCGTTTTGGCGCCGGGCGGCCCACTCGTCCCGTAATATGCCGTAGATAACCATGTCGGTAAATACGCCGTCGCTTTTTCTCCTAACGTCCCGGCGCAACACACCCTCTTTTATCATGCCCGCCTTCTGCATGACGCGGCCTAAAGCGGGGTTTTCCACATCGTGGCGGGCTATGACCCGCTCCAGCCCCACCTCTTGGAAGGCAAAGTCCAGCACTAAACTTACGGCCTTCGTCGTAATCCCCTTGTTCCAGTAGGAGGAGCCGATGCAGTAGCCCAGCTCGCCCCGCCGGTGCCAGTCGCTGACGCCAAACAGGCTGATCGACCCGATGGGCACGCCTTCATACTCAATCAGCCAGTGGTAGTAATCCTGTTTTTCATATTGGGGCACCCACTCGGCAAGCACCGAACGGGTCGTTTCCACCGATGCGTGGGTTTCCCACGTCACATACCGCGTCACAAGCGGG
>JAKPBM010000005.1 GCA_029778935.1 Bacillota bacterium
GAAATCTGCGGCAAAACGGGATGGTGTTTTTCCTGCATAGGCCGCTTATATCCTTGCCCACGGACGGCAGGCCCCTTTCGGGAGATCTGGAGAAACGGAAAGCCCTGTTTGCCGAGAGACTTCCAAAGTACCTTTCCGCCTGCGACTTCGTCGTCGGAAACACGTACACGGCGGAGGAAACGGCAAAGATGATCAGGAGGAAACTGCATGAAGCTGTTGTTTCTGAACGGGCCTAACTTAAACATGCTGGGAATCCGCGAGCCGGATATCTACGGGCGAAAGACTTACGCCGATTTGGAGGCGTACATCAAACAGTTTTGCGCCGAAAACGGCATCGAGGCAACGATTTTCCAGTCCAACCACGAAGGCGCGCTGGTGGACGCCATTCAGCAGGCTCTGGGCGTATACGACGGCATCGTCATCAACCCGGCGGCGTACACCCATACGAGTATCGCCATTCTGGACGCACTGAAGGCCGTCGCCCTGCCGGCGGTGGAGGTGCATCTGTCGGACATTTCCAAGCGGGAGGAGTTCCGGAAAATTTCCTACCCCGGCATGGCCTGCGAAAAGACCTTTGCCGGATTCGGCTTTGAAGGGTACAAAATGGCCGCTCTGTATTTAAAAGAGCGGTTAGGGAAATAGGGAGAGAGCCGGCAAACGGCTCTCTCCTTTTAACATGCGCCCGATTGTGCTATAATAACGGTATTAGAGGGCCTGTCAACCCGTTATGGGAGGGTATCCATGAAAAAAATCGTAATTGTCGACGGAAACAGCATCATCAACCGGGCTTTTTACGCCATAAGGCTTCTTTCCACCAAGGACGGCATCTATACCAACGCGCTGGTGGGCTTTTTCAACATCCTTCTGAAAATTTTAGACGAGGAAAAGCCCGACGGCGTGTGCGTCTGCTTTGATTTAAAGGCCAAGACCTTCCGCCACGAAGCCTATGAAGACTACAAAGCCGGCCGGAAGCAAACACCGGAAGAGCTTTTGATGCAGATTCCTTTGTTAAAACAGATTCTGGACGCTATGGGTATTGCCCGCTGCGAAAAGGAAGGGTTCGAAGCCGACGACCTGCTGGGCAGCATCAGCCGCAAATGCGAAATGGAAGGCATTACCGCCGTGCTCGTCACCGGCGACCGAGACAGCTTCCAGCTGGTCGGCAACGGCACCGTGCTGCGCTATCTCTCCACCAAAGGCGGCAGACCGGAGACAACCCTCTACGACGAATGGAAAGTGCAATTGGATTTCGGCATCGAGCCGAAGCAGTTTGTGGACGTGAAAGCGTTAATGGGCGACCCGTCGGACAACATCCCCGGCGTGGCGGGTATCGGCGAAAAGACGGCCTTCGCGCTGATCCAAAAGTACGGCTCTTTGGATAACGTCTACGCCAGCCTGGACGACCCCTTTATCAAGCCGGGCATTCGGCAAAAGCTCATCGACGGCGAGAAAATGGCAAAACTCAGCTACCGGCTGGCCAAAATCGACCGGGAAGTGGACATCGGCTGCCCCCTTTCCTCTATGGAACTTGCCGAGCCGGACAACGAAAAACTGTATGAGCTTTTGACCAAGCTGGAAATGCGTAGTTTAATGACCAAGCTGGGCCTGACCGCCCCGCCGAAACGGACGGTTCCGGCGGAAACCCTGCCCGCGCCCAAAGCCGAGCGGGTGGCGGACTTTGAAAAGGCCGTTTCACTGCTTTCCTCTTTGGCGTACGAGGGTACGCCCGTCGCTTTGTCCGGCACCTGGGGCAAAGAGGCTATGGGGCAGGAAGGCTGGGCGATTTCCTTTGCCAAGCAGGCGTTTTCCTTCCATAAGGAAGATTTCACCGCCGAGCAGTGGGAAAAACTGGACAATCTTCTGTTCTCCGAATCCCTGCCCAAGTCTGTTTTTGACGCAAAGAGTTTGTACCATGCAAGAAAACTTGCAAAACAGAGCACTTCCGGCATCGTGTTCGACGGGATGCTGGCCGGGTACCTTTTAAACCTGGGACAGAGTTTGCCGGAAATCGCCGCGGCGGCGGGGGCGGCCCTGCCGGAAAAGGCGGAGGAGGAAACGGTCTGGGAAAGCGTGTCGCTGGCACTGCTGGAACCGACCCTAAGAAATAGGCTGGAAGAGCAGCAGATGACGGCGCTGTTGGAAGAAATCGAGCTGCCGTTGTCCGAAGTCATGGCCGAAATGGAGATTTTAGGCTTCCGCGTGGACCGGGAAGCGCTGATTGCCTTCGGTAAAGAGCTGGACGAAGGAATCGCCAGAACCGAAGCGGAAATCTATGAGCTGGCGGGGCACGACTTTAACATCCAGTCGCCCAAGCAGCTGGGTACCGTGCTCTTTGAAGAGCTGGGGCTGCCCGCCGGGAAAAAGACGAAAACGGGCTATTCCACTAACGTAGACGTATTAACCCGCCTGGCGCCCATTCAC
>JAKPBM010000029.1 GCA_029778935.1 Bacillota bacterium
GTTGCAAAGCGGAGAAAATATACATTCAATTTGAATACAAAGCAAGCTGGCTAAAAGGCGAAATACGCCTTGGCGTTTTCGTAGCTGACCCCCGCCACAATGGAGGAAAGCAGCTCCCAGTCGTCGGGGTACTCGCCGTTGTCCACCAGGCGGCCGACGAGGTTGCAGAAGATGCGGCGGAAATATTCATGCCGCGGGTAGGAAAGGAAGCTTCTCGAGTCGGTCAGCATGCCGATAAAGGCCGAAAGCAGATTCATGTTGGCCGTGTCGGTCATCTGCTTTTCCATGCCTTCCTTGTGGTCGATAAACCACCAGGCGGAGCCGAACTGGGTCTTCCCCGCCACCCCCGGCGCCGTAAAGCAGCCGCAGAGGGCGATCATGGGGTAGTTGTCCTTGGGGTTTAAGGTGTACAGGATGGTCTTGGGCAGGCCGTAGGTCTGCTCCATGGCGTCTAAAAGGCGGGACAGGCGGAACGCCACCTCGTAGTCGGACATGGTGTCAAAGCCCGTGTCCTTGCCGATGGCGGTGAACATCTTCGTGCTGTTGTTGCGCTGGGCGCCGCAGTGCAGCTGCATGGCCCAGCCCTTTTTGGCAAACAGCCCTGCCAAAACCAGCATGACGCAGGATTTAAACCCGTCCGCTTCCTCCATTGTAAGGGTTCCGCCGTTTAATTTTTTGTCGAAAGCGGCGGAAGCGCCGGCTTCGTTGCCGATGACGGCGGGAAGCTTGCCGAAGTCGTGGTCGGACAGGCGGCAGCCGTTTTCGTGGAAGAACTCGACCCGGTTTTCCAAAGCCTTCAGGAAGTCAGCGAAAGAGCGAATTTCCACGCCGGACGCCTGGGAAAGCAATGCCACATAGTCGGCAAAGTCGTCCCGGTCGATTAAAACGGCCCGGTCGGGGCGGAAAGTGGGCCGGACGGTGCAGTTATGTATGGGGTTGGCGGCGATAGCCCGGTGATGCACCAGCGTGTCCACGGGGTCGTCGGTGGTGCAGATGACTTCCACGTTGGAACGGGTAATAAGATTTCTGGCGGAGAAGGACGGGTCGGCAATCTGCTCGTTCATCCGGGCAAAGAGCTTTTCGGCGTTTCTGGCCGTAAGGGGCTCGAAAATGCCGAAATACCGCTGCATCTCCAGATGGGTCCAGTGGTACACCGGGTTGCCGATGGCTTTCTCAATGGTTTTGGCAAAGGCGTAGAACTTCTCAAAGTCGCCGCCGTCGCCGGTGATGTACTTTTCCTCCACGCCGGCGATGCGCATCAGGCGCCACTTGTAGTGGTCGCCGCCGAGCCACGCCTGGGTGATCGAGGCAAAACGCCGGTCGTTTGCGATTTCGGCCGGGGGGAGGTGGCAGTGGTAGTCAATAATCGGAAGGTCTTTCGCCACCTCGTGGAAAAGGGCCCGGGCCGTTTTTCCCTGTAAAAGGAAGTTTTCATCCATAAACATCGGCTTACATCTCCTTTGTATCGTCAATCAGGGCGAAGGCCGCCTCGTTGACGTTGCCCGCCCCGCAGACAAGTATGCAGTCGCCCGGTTTTGCCAGGGTTTTCAGCGCTTCCGCCGCGTCCGCAAGGGAAGGGACGTACAAAGCGTTGGGCACCATTTTAGCCAGCGCCTCGGAGTTGACTCCCGGGATGGGAAGTTCCCTGGCGGCGTAAATGTCGGTGACCAGCGCCACGTCCGCCAGTAAAAGCGCTTCGGCAAATTCCGGCAGGAATGCCTTCGTTCTCGTGTAGGTATGGGGCTGGAACAGGCAGACGACCCTGCTAAACCCCATGGCTTTGGCGGAGCGTAGGGTGGCGGCCAGTTCCTGGGGGTGGTGGGCGTAGTCGTCCACCACCGTCGCGCCGTTGTACGTTCCCAGCTTCTGGAAGCGCCGGGCGACCCCCGTAAAGCCGGAGATGCCGGCGGTCACTTCCTCCGCGGAAAGGCCGTTTTCCAGCAAAGCGGCGGCGCAGGCCAACGCGTTTGCCACGCTGTGCCGGCCGGGGATTTGCAGGGTGATTCTGCCCAAAGGCGCGCCTTTGCGCAGCAGGGTAAAGGCGCCGTAGCCCCGGTCGAAGGTTACGTTTCCGGCCGTATAGTCGCCTTTTTCAAACCCGAAGGTGACAATGCGGCCCGAAAGGCCTTTGACGGCGGCAAAAGCGTTTTCATCCTCCCCGTTGACAACGACGATGCCGTTGTCGTTCAGCGCCAGCTGGGCAAACCGGCGGAAAGAGCCGATAATCTGCTCAAGGCCGGAAAAATAGTCCAGATGGTCTTCGGAGACGTTTAAAATGACGGCCGTCTGGGGGAACAGCTCCAGAAACGAATCGCAGTACTCGCAGGATTCGGCAACGAAGAAGTCCCGTTTTCCTAAAACGTAGCTGCCGCTGATTTCCGGCAGGATGGCCCCCAGAAACGCCGTGGGCTCTTTGCCGGCGGCCAGAAGGGCGTGGGCCGCCATGGCGCTGGTGGTGGACTTGCCGTGGGTGCCGGCGACGCAAATCCTTCTGTCATAGCCGCGCATCAAAAGGCCCAAAAGGGTCGGGCGCTCAAGAATCGGGATGCCCAGAGCGCGGGCGGCGACGATATCGGGCGAGTCGTCGTGGATGGCGGCGTTGCGCACAATGAGCGACGCCCCTTCCACCGTTTCGGCAAAGTGGCCGATGGTCACCGGGATGCCCTCTTTCCGCAGCATCTCGACCCGCTCGCCGTCGGAACGGTCGGCCCCGGTCACAAACGCACCCTGCCGCTTCAGCTCCAGCGCCAGAGCGCTCATCATGATGCCGCCGACGCCGATAAAGTGCACTCTTTTGTGTTCCGCAATGGCCCGATCCAGTTCCTGCATAACATCCGCCTCTTATTACAGCATTTTTTGAAGTTGACGCCGGCGGGAGAAGTTGATGGACCCCTCCTGCATGACGGCGAGATTGTCCAGGGCTTTGCCCGTGCCCAGCGCCACGCAGGAAACGGCGTCGTCGGCGATGTGGGTGGTGATGCCCGTGTGGGACGAGATGAGCTTGTCAAAGCCGTACACCAGGCTGCCGCCGCCGGTCATGGTGATGCCGTTGGTGGAGATGTCGGCGATGAGTTCGGGCGGCGTGCGCTCGAGCACCGAGTGGATGGCTTCGATGATGGCGACGGTCACTTCCTCGAAGGCTTCCAGCATTTCGGAGGAGGACACGGTGAACACCTTGGGCAGGCCCGTCATCAAACAGCGGCCCTTGACGTCCATGGAGATTTCGTCCGGCCGCGGGTAGACGCAGCCCAGGTGGATTTTCAGCTCTTCCGCCGTGCGCTCGCCGATTAAGACGTTATGCTTGCGGCGGATGTACTTGATGATGGCTTCGTCGAACTTGTCGCCGGCGATTTTAATGGAGCAGGATTCTACAATGCCGCCTAAGGAGATGACGGCGATGTCCGTCGTGCCGCCGCCGATGTCCACAATCATGTTGCCGCTGGGCTTGGAGATGTCGATGCCGGCGCCGATGGCCGCCGCCACCGGCTCTTCGATCAAATACACCTGCCGCGCGCCGGCCTGCAGGCCCGCGTCGAACACGGCGCGCTCCTCGACTTCCGTGATGCCGCTGGGAACGCAGATGATCACCCGGGGCTTTACAATGCGGAAGCCGCAGATTTTTTTGATAAATTCCTTAATCATGCGCTGGGTCAGCTCGTAGTCGGAGATGACGCCGTCGCGCAAGGGCCGGATGGCGACGATGTTGCCCGGCGTGCGCCCGAGCATTTTCTGGGCCTCCGCACCCACGGCCAGGATTTTCCCTGTATCTTTGTTTAAGGCAACAACGCTTGGCTCGCGAAGGACAATGTCCTTGCCCTTGACGTACACCAGGACGGTAGCCGTACCGAGGTCGATGCCGATATCTTGTCCAAACATGGTTAAATCTCCTGTTCTTTTGTAGCAGTGAGCTTGTATTGGTAGTATACGCTATAAATTATACCGTAGTCGCCGCGTGTTTTCAATGTTTTTGCGCCGTTTTCGCCGCGGCCAGGCCGGTAACGCTTTCCGCCCCTGCAAAAAGCAGGGTTTTCGCCGCTTCCGAAAGGGTTGCCCCGGTGGTCACAATGTCGTCGATGAGCAGAAACTTCTGCCCTTTGCCAAAGGGAAAGGTTTTGGCCGGCTCATACACGCCGATGACGTTCCCTTTCCGCAGACTGGCCGGAAGCGACGACTGCCGCCGGTTTTCCAAGGTTTTCACAAGGGTTTCCGCCAGGGGAAGGCCCAAAAGGGACGCCACGTGCCGCGCCAGCTCTTCCGACTGGTCAAACCCCCGCTCTTTTTTGCGCTTAGGGGAGATAGGGACAAAGGTCACAAAGTCCGCCTGTAAATCCTGCGGCAGGCATTCGGCCATAAAGCGGGCCAGAGGCTTTGCGTAGGGCGGCTTTTTGGAAAATTTCAGCCGGTGCAGCGCGGAAGCGACAGGCCCCGTATAGGTAAAGGGGGCGTAACATGCTTTTAAATAGGGCAGGTCGAAGGATTTTTTCGCCGCAAAGGGAAGTTTTAAAAGGCATTCGGGGCAGACGCCGTAATCGTCCCCGGGCAGCGCTTTCCGGCAGGCAATGCACCGGGCCGGGAAAAAGATGCGCAAAAATACGTTTTTCCACCCGGCAGGCATGTTTACACCTCCGCCGCCAGCGACTTCAGCCGCTCGCCCAACCCGCCGTAGCGCTTCTGCCGCCGCTGGTTGGCGACCATGGTGTGCACCGTTTCGGGGTTGCCTACGATGACAAGAAGCGACCGCGCCCGGGTGATGGCGGTGTAGAACAGGTTGCGGTTTAACAGCCTGGACTGCTTCAGCGACGCCACAAACACCACCGCCGGAAACTCGCAGCCCTGGGCTTTATGCACCGTGATGGCGTAGGCGTGCTCCAACTGGTCGAGCATGTCGAATTCGTACTGGCACAAACGGTCGTCAAAGTCGACGGTGACGGTCTGATCAGCATAGTTTATGCGGCGGATGACGCCGATATCACCGTTGAAGATGCCCTGCCCCTGTTCCGCCGGCTCCTTGCGCCAAACCATGTCATAGTTGTTTCGAATCTGCATGACCCGGTCGCCTTCCCGGAAAATCACACCCCCGAAGGCCTTCTCCCGCT
>JAKPBM010000050.1 GCA_029778935.1 Bacillota bacterium
AAGCGGGCCAGGCCCGTCCGCCGCCTGCCGCAGTTTGTCGGAATGTCCGTTCCGACGCTTCTTGCCAGAAGTTCTTAGCCCAAAGCACGGCGAAAGCCATCTGCCTGACGTAAACGCTGTACGTATCAGGCACGGCCGCGGCCAAAACCGGCCGCCCTTAGTAAGCCCGTTTGAGCATTTCCGAATCAGCTCAAACCCCAACGCCCCGGCGCAAAGCGCTGGGGCGTTTCGTGTTTACAAAGACCGGTACTGCCTGTATAATAGGATTTGTTGAAACCTGATGAAATCATAGCGGGGGTGTGGTTCTCATGAAGGGCAAAACGATACGTCTGACAACGCCGCTGGACCTTTCCAAGCCGGATTTGGGCCTGCCGACCCTTTCCGCCCGGCACAAACTGCTGTACCAAGGCACGTTAAACTCCCGCCTGGGGGCCTTTGCGCTGCATTCCCATATCGGGGAAGTAGGCGGCACGCTGGTGGTCACCTTCAGTGTCCACTGGCAGGACGAGGACTCGCCCGGGCAGTACATCCGGTATACATACTCCACCGACGGGGGCGAAACCTGGTCCGACCCGTTTGCGGACGAAGCGATTCTCTTTCCGCAGATGGAAAAACCGCTGCTGAACCCCTCTCTTCTGGGCGGGGAAGGGCGGATATACGGCTGCCGGCCCCATGACAAGTGCGGCACGGGGAAGCAGTCGCCCAACACCTGGGAAAACGACAACTGCGGCCACTGGCACCTTATGTTCTGCGCCAACGGCTTTGCCAAAGTGGACGGCAAGCTCTACGCCATCGGCGAAGCGTCCAAGGGCATCAACTATCCCGGCATCGGCCGCGTTGCCCGGGAGGTCAGGAGCGACGGCAGCTTGGGGCCCATTTTCTGGCTCAACGAAAACGCCCCCAACCCCGCCGACATCACGCCCCGGGCGGATAACGCGGAGCTGTACGCGAATGCCCCGGCAGGCGGCGAACTGGCGGAAAAAATCGTGGCGTACCTGGCCGACCCGCGCCATATGCCCCAGTGGGACATGGACCCCGTAGGCTGGAAACTGCCCGACGGGAACACCTACCGCACCTGGTACGAACAGTTCAAGGCCAAACGCGGTCACCACTGCTGCGAGCCTACGTACGCCTACGAAACGTCCGACGGCGTTTTTGTCCGCTGGTGGCGCAGCAAATTCGGCATCCAGCACGCCCAGTACAGTTTCGACAAGGGCCAAACCTGGACGGAAATCGGCGACACCGAGTTTCCCGACACTGGCGCCCGCACCAACGTCGGCAATTTGCCCGGCGGCAGGGTATACGCCATCGGCAACTTCGGCCTGAAACGGGAACAGCTTTGCCTGGCCCTGTCCGACGACGGGTACACCTTCGATAAGGCGTATGTGCTGGCCCATTCGGTCGAACCCATGCGGCACAAAGGCCGCGCCAAGGGGGACGGGTTCCACTATCCCCATTCCTGCATTTTAGGCGGCACGCTGTATGTTACCTACGCCAGAAACAAGGAAGACATATACCTTGCCATGCTGCCCCTGGCGGAACTGGAACGCTTGTAACAATAGGCTTGCTTTACTTGCATATCGCTTAAGAAAGGATACATCGCTATGGGAGAGTTTTACATCGGCTCGTCGTACTATCCCGAATGGTGGCCGGAGGAACAGTGGGAAAAGGATTTTGCCAAAATGGCAGAACTGGGCTTTAACGTGGTCCGCATGGGCGAGTTCGCCTGGAGCTGGTATGAGCCCCGGGAAGGGGAGTACAACTTCGAGCCCATGATCCGGGCGGTCAACCTTGCCGGAAAGTACGGCATCAAAACCATCATGGGCACCACCACCGCCGTCTGCCCGCCCTGGCTGTATAAGAAATACCCGGAAGTAAAGGGTGGCAACGAGCGGGGCGACTACGACTTCGGCGGGAGAAAGGGCAACTGCCTTTCCAGCGAGATTTTCCTTGAGTATGCGCGCAAAATCACCGAAGAACAAGCCCGGGCCCTGGGCGGCAACCCCAACATCATCGGCTGGCAGTTGGACAACGAGCCGGGCTTCCCCTTTGTCTGCTACGACGACCGCTGCGAAAAGGGGTTCCGGGAGTGGCTGCGCGCCAAATACGGCACCATCGACGCTTTGAACAGGGCCTGGTTCACCATGATGTGGTCCAACGTCTACAACGACTTCGACGAAATCATGCTGCCCGTCAACGCGGCGGAGGGCGGCTGGTTCCCGGGGCTGCGGCTGGACTACCGGCGGTATTTCTCCTTCATCTTCAACCGCCTGCTTCGCATGGAGACCGAAATCCTGCGCAAATACATCGGCGACCGGTTCATTTTCACCAACTACCCCGGCGTCAACTGGTCGGTTTCCTGCCAGGACGCCATGGAATTTTTAGACTACGCCGGCTGGGACAACTACGTGCCCACGCCCTACAACGACTACTACCGCTACCAGTTCCATTCCTGCATGGAGCATGACCTGGCCCGGCGCCTTTCCAAAGGGAAGGGCAAGTTCGTGGTGGCGGAGCAGACGGCCGTCGCCAGCGCCAACCAGCTGCCGGGCGTCGTGCGGGCGCAGACGTGGATCGACGTGGCCCAGGGCGCTTTCGCCACGGTGTTTTTCGAGTGGCGGTCGCCGTTGGGCGGGCCGGAGCAGGGCTACGGCACCATTGTGGAGCTAAACGGCGAGTTTGCCGAAACCTGGCCCGAGCTGGCAAGGCTGGCCAGGGAGCTGAAAGAGCACTACCACAAAATCGACGGCGCCCAGACGGTTTCCGAAATCGCCACGGTCTATTCCTACGAAAACAGCTGGGCAACGCCCGGCTGGGTCGTGGACGGCGCGTATGACCAGGACTTTTTCAACATCCACGGCGGATTGAAAAACGCCTTCCGGCAGAACCTGGACGCCATTTTCCCAACGGACGATTTTTCCAAATACCGCGTTGTGGCCGCGCCGAACCTGAAGTTTTTGAGCGAAGACACATTCAATCGGCTGGAGAAGTTTGTTGCCGACGGCGGCATCCTGATTATCAATGCCGAATGCGGCACGCGGGACGAGTTTAACAACCTTCTGCCCATGATTCGCCCGGGCCTGTTCGCCAAAATGGCCGGGGCGGAAGTCGTTTCCACCATTTCCGTAGCCGACATGGCCAAACAACAGGCGGGCAGCGGCGACGAAATCGCCGTGCTGTTTGCAAACGGCGAAAAGGCGCGGCCCGCAGGCATGATGTGCAAGCTGCGCCTGACCACCGCCGAGCCGATTGCCGTCTACACCTGCGGCAAGCTCAAGGACATGCCGGCGGTGACCATCAACCGCTACGGCAAGGGCCATGTGGTCATGTTCTGCTCCACCGCCGACAGCCAGGAGTACTTCGAAGCCATCGGCCATATCCTCCGCGACCGGTTCGATATCCGGCCCCTTCTGAACGTGCCCGACGGCGTCATCGTGTCCAGCCGTGTAAAAGACGGGAAAGAGTACATCCTTGCCGTCAACGCCAAGGAAAGCGCCGTCACCTTTACGCCGGACATTCCGCTTTATGACGAGCTCAACGGGCGGGAAATTACCGGCGAAGTGACCATCGAAGGCTACGACGTGCTGTTTGCAAGGAAGCTGTAACGGACAAAAACGCGGTTTTGCTTACGGTTTCTTTGACAAACTGCTGCCTATTTATCCGTGGTGACTTGCCATTTGCGGCAGGATGAGCCTGAAAGCGGGTTACTTGAAGCATAGATAGACCTGTACGGACATAAAAAAGCGGTGACCGAACCTTCGGTCACCGCTTTTTTTGCATAGGCAGTTACGGATTACAGCGTGTATCGAGCCCGTTTCCGCCCGGCTATTTCGCTTTGCGGCAGGCTTCAATCTTTGCGGCAAGCTGTTCCTCCGTCCAGTCGGGGTTGATGCCGACGTACACGGTGGTGGAGAGGATTTCGAGCGTCTTTGGGCACATGTCTTTGCTGTAATTGTGGTTCAGCCCGGCGTTGACGGGCATTTTGAACGGGTCGAGCAGGGGATGGTGCGCCCCGCGCTTTTCCAGTATGGGCGTCCAGTGGGTGTAGACGTGTTTGCCCGTGTCGATGGGCAGCACGCCGTGGACGCCGGGCGCGGTGGCAAACCGCCGCGCCTCCTCCTCCGTTGGAAAGGCAAACGCCACCGTTACGCCGCAGTCGCCTTCGATGTCGTTGGACGGGCGGAAGGAAAACTCGCCGGAAAGCGCGTCCATGATGGCTTTTTTACGGGAACGCAGGTCGGCCAGTATGCCGTCCATTTTCTTCAGCTGCTCTCTCAGGATGGCGGCGGTGATTTCGCAGGTGCGGTACTCGTTGCCGCAGAAGGGTTCCACGGATACGTTGTCCAGCTGGTTGCCGAAGTAGGCGATGGCGCTGCTGTCGTGGTAGATAAACGCCCGCTCAAAGACATCCCGCCGGCTGGTCAGCACCGCGCCGCCTTCGCCGGAGGTGATGATTTTGAAATGGTTGAAGCTTAAAGCCCCCGCGTCGCCGATGGTGCCGAGCCGCCGGCCATTGTAAGAGCCGCCGTCGGCCTGGCAGGCGTCTTCCAGAATGGCAAAGCCGTGTTTTTCGGAAAGCTTTTTCAGAGCGTTCATGTTGCTGGGGAAGCCCTGGATATGTACGGGGATGACGGCTTTTGTGTGCGGGCTGAGGTTGGCTTCCACGGAAGCGGGGTCCAGGGTCAGCGTTTCGTCCACCTCGGCAATGACCGGAATGGCGCCGACGGCGATAACCGCCATGGCCGTGGCGATGTACGTATATCCCGGCACGATGACCTCGTCCCCCGGGCCGACGCCAAGGCCCACCAGGGCGGAGATGAGCGCGGCTTTGCCGGAAGTCATCAAAACGGCGTAGTCGCAGCCCATTTTCTGCCGCAGTTCCGCCTCAAAATTGGCCGTTTCCTGCAGTTTCCCGCCGTTGACTTTGAACAGCTCTTTGGATTCGATGACGCGGGCCACGGCGTCGATTTCTTCTTTTCCTATTCTGTACATGCCAAATCCTCCAGTATGCGCCGGTTTTCGGCGATGATGCAGTAGTCGGCGTCGTCGGTCAGCGTCTGCACGCCGGAAGTCTGGAACATCTCCACTTCATACCCGCCGCGGCAGAGCTGGTCCTGGGTGGGAAGGTAGCCTTCGTCCCCGTTGGTGCAGCCCAGACAAAGAGTGTGGGCAAAGGGGCTTGCCTGCCGGAGCCTGAGGGAGATTTCGGAGAAAAACTCAAAGGGGAAGGGCACAAAGGCCACCGGGCCAACGGCCAGAACCGTCTGGTCAAAAACGAAGTGGGTTTCCCTGGGCAAGCCGTTTTGGTAGGCCTGGATGATGTTTTTGTAGTAGGTGATTTTGCGCAGGTCGATGTTGACCGCCCCCGCCCGGTTCAGGCGCTCAAACTCTCTTTGCGCCGTTTCCAGATCCAGCACGGGCTTATAGGGCAGGCGCACCTGGCCGGTTTTGACCGAAAGCTTAACATCGCGATACTCCCGGATGCGCCGGTAGATTTTTACGGCGTCCAGCGCCGCCAATCCGCCCAGCTCCAAAGCGTAGGCAAGGCTGCCCACGGTTTTGCCGTTGGAAAGCCGGGGGCCGACGTCGCCCTCGGCGCCGTTAAAAAAGCAGGTAAGCGCACCCGTTTCCGCTTCCAGCCGGTCGATCATGGGGCCGGCCCAGTCCCGGGTGATTTCGTAGTTCAGCCCGCAGGCGGTGCAGTGGGCGCCGTAGTGGATGAGGTTGGCAATCGGCTTGCCGCCGGGTTCTTTCAGGGCGACGACCGTCATGGCCGGGTCGTAACAGCCCCAGGGGTTCTGGCCCAGCACGACGCGGTTCTGTATTGTCAGTTCCCGGCGGTTGATGCCGACCTTGCTTTCGCCCTCCGCCACGCCCAGAAGGGCCGGCCGCAGGGCGGAAACGGCGCTTTTGGCCGCCGAAACGGTT
>JAKPBM010000066.1 GCA_029778935.1 Bacillota bacterium
CAAAGGGCGCTCCGGCAAAGCCAAAAGCTTTGGCAAAGAAGCCGCCCAGCTTCGTCATGTCCTCAAAGTAGAACAGCGCCCAGCCGATAAGCACCAGAAACAGCGTAAAGATGCGGCGCAAAACCATGGGGATTTTCGGCAGTATATCGGCAAACAGGAACTTCTCCGCAATTAAAAGCACACCGAAGTACAGACCCCAGAGGATATAGTTCCAGCTGGCGCCGTGCCACATGCCGGTCAGGAACCAGACAACAAGCAGGTTAAACACCTGGTGCCGCCGGTTGCCGCCCAAGGGGATATACACGTAGTCCCGGAAGAAAGAGGAAAGCGAAATGTGCCACCGCCGCCAGAAATCGGTGATGGACGTGCTGGTGTAGGGGTAGTTGAAGTTTTCCTTAAAGTGGAAGCCGAACATGCGGCCCAGGCCGATCGCCATGTCCGAGTAAGCGGAAAAGTCAAAGTAAATCTGGAACCCAAAGAACAGGATGCCGACCCAGTTGCCAAGCACCGTGTTGCCGCCGTCGCCGGTCAGGAAAAACGTAGCTGCTTCGCCGGCGTAGTCGGCAATCAGCAGTTTCTTGCCCAGACCGGTCAGAAACCGGGTGACCGCATAGGCAAAGTCGGAAAGGGTGACCTTACGGCGCTCGATTTCTTCGTTAATGTCCTTGTAGCGGACGATGGGGCCGGCCACAAGCTGCGGGAACAGGGAGATATACAGGAGCAGGTTCACATATTTTCTCTGGGCGGGCACATCTCCCCTGTACACGTCCACCGTGTAGGACAAAGCCTGGAACAGGAAGAAAGAAATGCCGATGGGAAGCGGAATCTTCCATTCGGGCATGGAGATATTTAACAGCGCCCCTAGGTTCCGCAGGATAAAGCCGGTATATTTGAACACCATCAGGCAGGCCAGGTCGGCCGTCACGGCCGCGACCAAAACCCATCTTTTTGCCGTTTGGGTTTTGGCTTTTTCAAGTCCCAGACTGGCCAGGTAGTTGACCAGAACCATAAACAACATCAAAAATACCCAAACAGGCTCGCCCCATCCGTAGAAGATAAGGCTCATAGCTACTAAGACATCGTTGCTCCAGCGCAGTTTGGGCATCATGTGATATAAAAACAGGCATACGGGCAAGAACAGAAACATGAATACTGGGGTTGAAAAGACCATGGGCAAGGCTTCCTTCTTTCGTATGTACTCCGTTTTGAAACAAATCGACAAATGTATTATAACATAAACAAAGGAGGAATATCATTCCTCAAGCGGTTAAATTTGAGTTACAAATTGGATTCTAGGCACCCTCCATCCATAATTTTTTAATCTTTTCCAGCGCTTTCTTTTCGATGCGGGAAACGTACGAACGGGAAATGTTGAGCCGTTCTGCCAGCTCCCGCTGGGTCAGCGGCCGGGAGCTGGTTAAGCCGTAGCGAAGGTTGATAATCTGCCGTTCCCGCTCGTCCAGAGCCGTTTCGATGTAGTGGCGAAGCCTTGCAATGCGGTCGGATTTCACCAGGGTTTCCAGCATGTCTTCCTCTTCGCTTAAGACGTCCATCAGCTCGAGGTTGTTCCCGTCGCTGTCGGTATCGATGGGATCGGACAGAGACACTTCGCAGCTTTGCCGTCTCAGCGTGCGGAAGTACATGAAGATTTCGTTTTCGACGCAGCGGGCCGCGTACGTGGCGAGCCGGGTGTTTTTGGATGCGTCGAAGGAGTTGATGGCTTTGATCAGCCCAATGGTGCCGATGGAGATGAGATCGTCGTGGTCTTTTGCCGCGGCGTAGTATTTTTTTATGATGTGAGCGACCAGTCTCAGGTTGTGTTCGATCAGTTTGGCGCGGGCGGACTCGTCCCCTTCCGCCATCCTTTTAAGATAGCGTGCTTCCTCCTCCGCCGTAAGCGGCCGTGGAAACGAACTGATGCCTGCCAGCTTGAGCGAGAAGTAGACAAGGTTTAAAAACAGCGACAGAAACGGCAGCACAGGCTTCCCTCCTTTGATATACTGCTACATGATATGTGTTTTATGCGGAAAAACTTGCCTGTCCTGCGAAATTGTCGGAGGGCGCCGGGCGGAGAGGGGGAGCCGTGTGCGGTAAAGGACTGCTTATGATACAAGAAAGAGCCTGACAATAGTTGAACTATATGCCAGGCTCCCTATTGCACTCAAATTCTTTCATAAGCAACCTCCAAAATATGCATGTTTTAATAATTGTAGATTCTTCCTATATATGTACAGCCCGTTATCAGTGAATGTTTCAATATACCGCTCTTTTTCTGAAAGAACATCCAAAGTAGTCAGCTTCAAAGGAAGCCGCAGCCACTTTTCGACTTCTTTCTCAGCAGCGTCAACACTGTCTGCCGTGTTGATGCGCCCTAAGGAACCGGCGTTGTTTACAGGTACCTCTCTAAGCAGCTTATCTACATTGAGTTTCTTCGGCTGAATGTCATAGACCGACAAGTTTTCCCCCAGCTTGCATTCCGTTATCAGCTTGCCCGAACGAAAAACGCCGAAGATAAAAACGTCATCGTCAAAGTTTGTGGCATATAGTACGGGTCTGTCAACCTTTCTGGAAATCGCCCTTGCCTGTTTTCCCGCCGTTTGAAAGGAAACAGACGCGTCATAAACGGAAACGAACGATTCCGATTGGACAATATGTACTTCTTCTTTGGCAAACATGCCCATTCTCTCAAACATCTGCCGGACTTCCGCGTTGTGGATAACACTTATGGCCGCCCGCATGTCGGCTTCAAGAAAACAGAAGTAAGCCCATCGAAGCCCCCTCATCCTCGTGTTACACCCTCTACCCTTCCAATAATTGCACGCTTTGGGGCAATCTGCTTGCCCGTATCGGCATTCTTTGATATAATAATAGTAATTGAATGCTGTTATAATCGTTTTCCGGCCGTTTTCATCAAGTCTATGTCCAGTTGCAGGAGCGTGACATATGGAAAAGAGATTGCTGCGTCTGATTCGCCCGGGATTCGGGCTTTATATATTCGTTTTATGCGCGTTTATCGGCGTAAATCTCTATTTCCGCTTATGGTATGTCGCCGCGGTGGAAGCCCTTATAGTCATATTGCTTGCCTGGTACACCACCAAAACGTATCAGCGGCGCAAGCGGGAAATCCTGAAAAACCTCGAATATTTGTCCAGCGGCAACGCTCCTCCCACCGTCGGCGACCCGCTGCGCCACATGCCTATGCCGGTTGTGCTGGTCCGCGTCAGCGGCGGCGATATCATATGGAGCAACGAGCGGTTCCAGGAAATCTCCCAATGCCCGCCCCATTACCACAACGTCAACATCAAAGACCTGTTCGAAGACTTTGACCTGCAGTGGATTGTCGAAGGCCGGCGCAAGCGCCCGGACTATTACCAGACTAAGCAGGGCCGCGTGTACGAGATCTTCGCCACCCTGCTGCATACCAACCCGTCCAGGGACAGCAACCTCTACGCCCTGCTCTACTGGCGGGACTGCACGGAGGAACAGGCCCTGCGCAAACAGCTGGAAGAATCCCGCCCCGTAGTGGCAGAGCTGCTGTTTGACAACTACGAGGAGCTGGCCAAGAACAACACCGAGTCGGGCAAAGCGGCCATTACCGCCAAGCTGGACGAAATGCTTAACGAGTGGGCTTCCGAGGCCGACGGCATATTAAAGCGCACCGACCGGGACCGTTACCTTCTCCTCTACACGGAAAAAAGCCACGAAAAATTCGCCGAAACCCGCTTCCCCATTCTGGAAAAGGCCCGGCAGATTACCGGCGCCAACGGGATGCCGGTGACGCTAAGCATCGGCGTCGGCCGCGACGGTAATACTTTGCAGGAAAACGAAAAATACGCCCGGCTGGCGCTGGATATGGCTTTGTCCAGAGGCGGCGACCAGGCCGTCGTGAAAAACAAGCACAATTATGACTTCTACGGCGGCAAAACCAAGGAAATCGAAAAGCGCAGCCGTGTCCGAAGCCGCATGATGGCCGGCGTTTTGAAGTCCATGATGGAAGAAAGCTCGTCGGTATTCGTGATGGGCCACCGTATTGCCGACCTGGACAGCCTGGGCGGGGCGGCGGGCATTGTCTGCGCTGCGAGAAGTTTGGGCAAAAAGGCGTATATCGTGCTGGACCGCGACTACAACAACGCCGAAACCATGATCGAGATGCTGGAAAGCCATCCGTCGTACGAAGGCGTGCTGATTTCCGAAAAGGAAGCCATGGTGGAAGTGGAAGCCAATTCCCTGCTGGTCGTGGTGGACACCAACCGCGCCAACTACGTGGAAAGCCCCGCTTTGCTGGAAGCCTGCCAGCGCATCGCCGTCATCGACCACCACCGCCGCGTGGCGGACTATATTGACAACGCCGCGCTCAATATCCACGAGCCGGCGGCATCGTCGGTGTCGGAGCTGGTGGCCGAAATCCTCCAGTATATTGTGGAGCCGGCCGCCATTTTAAAGGTGGAAGCCTCCGCCATGCTGGCGGGGATTGTGCTGGACACCAAGAGCTTCATGATCCGCACCGGCAGCCGCACCTTCGAGGCGGCGGCGTTCTTGCGCCGGGCCGGCGCCGACGGCGTAGACGTAAAGCGCATGTTCCAGAGCGACCTGGAGGACTACATTAAGCGCTCGGAACTGGTCAAGCGGGTCACGTTTATCGACGGCATCTACGCCATCACCGAGTCGGACACGCCGATCGACCGGGCGCTGGCCGCCAGCGCGGCGGACGATCTGATGAATCTGACCGGCGTGGCGTGCGCCTTTGTGCTCTACCCCTTTGAGGACACCATCAGCATTTCCGCCCGGTCCTTAGGCCGCATCAATGTTCAGCTCATCATGGAAAAACTGGGGGGCGGCGGGCATTTCACCACCGCCGGCGCCCAGGTCAAGGGCAAGACCATGGAAGAGGTCAAAAGCATGCTCAAGGATGCGCTGATTGTCTACAACTACGAGCAAAAATAAAAGGAGGCTCTCCCTACCATGAAGGTGATTTTACAACAGGACGTCAAGGGTCACGGTAAAAAAGGCGAACTCGTCGAGGTCGCCGACGGATACGCCCGCAACTTCCTTTTGCCCCGCAAACTCGCCGTCGAGGCGAACACCGCCAATTTGAACGAAATGAAGATGCAGGAAGCCGCCCGCGCCCACCACGCCGCCCAGGCGCTGGCGGAAGCAAAAGAGGCCGCGGCCAAGCTGTCCAGCTGCACGGTCAAAGTGGCGGCCAAGGCCGGCCAGAACGGCCGCCTGTTCGGCGCTGTCACGTCGAAGGAAATTGCCGACGCCCTTTCCGCCCAGTTCGGCATTGAGGTAAGCAAAAACAAGCTGGTTCTGCCCGAAGCGATTAAGAGCTTCGGCACGTATACGGTAAAAGCCAAGCTGCACAGTGAAGTGACAGCCGAGTTTAAAGTGACCGTCGGCGAAGAATAACCGGTCCTGAACATAGAAACCCCCGGGAAAGCGCCCGGGGGTTTTTTGCGGTTTTTATTGCAAATTTCCAACATGCAAAGCATAGGAACAGGCGTTTTGGGCAAAGTAAAAACGGCGCGCAGCGGTGTTATCTTTGCTTCTTCAAATGTTGACTAAAATGGAATAATCTTCTTTACATAGATCAAGGCTTTATGGTCACAATATTAGTGCAGCCCGAGGTACCCAAAAATATAAAAAGGAGTAATCACAATGGCTAGCAGATCTAATCGTCTTGTTGTTCCCGCAGCTAAGGAAGCTATGAATAAGTTTAAGATGGAAGCCGCTGCTGAGGTTGGCGTCAACCTGAAGCAGGGTTACAACGGCGACCTGACCTCTCGCGAAGCCGGTTCCATCGGCGGCCAGATGGTCAAAAAGATGATCGAAAGCTACGAGAACGGCCTGAAATAACCCAAATTCGTAGCAGACAATAAGGAAGATCGTCCCAAGAACAAGGACGTAACGGAGTGTGATGACACTCCCGGCTAGAAAAGGCGGGTAAACGCAAGTTTACCCGCCTTTGGCTTTAGAATTGCGAAGCCTGTCATATTCTGTGTTATATCGCCTTCAGTTTATCTAGCAACAGGAAACATGCGTCCCTAACACATGCTCATTTATATAGGCCTCCGTATCGATGAATTCTTCTAATGTCATATTTTGAATCTCAACATATGATTACACTTTAACTGCATTGATATTGCTTCTTCAAGCATTAACTGCGTTTGCTTTCTTTGGCGCACTGCAAGATATGTTACTTGCGTTCTGTAAATGTTGCTCGAATGAAATTTACTGCGCTTACGTAATCGGCAATTGGGGGAATCGTCTCGGCAACAACCCACTTTTCAAGCATTTTTGCATCATGGCTCTATTTGCATTCTTCTTTGCATCATTTGCTGTATGCATATATAACCTTCATGCGTGTTCCCTTCTTTCAGGTAACATCCGGGAGACTCATACGAAAGCTCGTAGTCTGTGATTTCCTCCGGAAAATAACACAGTCATACTCAAAGCATTCCAGCGTATCGATAACCCCATCGACAGATAGTGAAGAAATCCAGCGCCAATTTCCAAACCATTTCCGGGAATGTCAAATGCGCAACCGGGCTTATTCAAAGCGGGCAAGCAGATGCTTGCCCGCTTCTTCCCTTTTCATACACCTTCAGCCTACGCTACTCCTTCAC
>JAKPBM010000076.1 GCA_029778935.1 Bacillota bacterium
GAAAAAATCCTGAAAAAAGTCGGCGAGGAGAGCACGGAAGTCATCATCGCCGGCACGAAAAAAGACAAAGCGGAAACCGTCTACGAAATCGCCGATCTGGTTTACCATGTGCTGGTGCTCATGGTGGAAGCGGGCATAACCATGGAGGACGTGCTTAGCGAGCTGGCCGGCCGCCATGTGATTGACCATAAGGTCAAACAGGAAAAGATGAAGTAACCCCGCCCTGACGGGCTTTCCACCCGTCAGGGTTTTTCGTGCGGCCCGGCCCAAAAGCAAGGTTTGGTTTTTGCCGTTCCGGCCATCCTAAGGAACGGGCAATACGTGCCGAAATAGCTCGAAACCGCGCCAAATTTCGCCAAATCCCTGCTAAATAAGGCAAAATTCTTGACGAAGGGCAAAAACCGTTATATAATTTCTTTTATTGTCATATACCTTTGAGGGAGTATCAAAGCGCCAAACAGGTAAGCCTGTTTAAGCGCAGGGAAGGAAACGCTAAAAAACCGCACCGGCCGCTTTCCTCGGGGAGTACCGCATGCACAACGGGAGGAATTGACGAAATGAGCTTTATCACACTGATGCTGATGGCAATCGGCCTGTCTATGGACGCCTGCGCCGTGGCCATCTGCAAGGGGCTTTCGATGCGGCAGGCGAGCTTTCGGAAGGCGGCTATTGTGGGGCTGTATTTCGGCGGGTTTCAGGCGGCAATGCCGCTGGTCGGGTTTCTTCTCGGCATCCAGTTTGCCAGTCTGATTACATCCGTGGACCACTGGATCGCCTTTGTGCTGCTTCTTATCATCGGAGGAAAGATGGTCAAGGAAGGCTTTGAAGACGACGACTGCTGCTGTGATACGGAAGAGCCGGACCTGTCGCCCAAGGCCATGCTGCCTTTGGCGGTGGCCACCAGCATCGACGCGCTGGCGGTGGGCATTTCTTATGCCTTTTTGCAGGTGAAGATTGCCCCGGCGGTAACGCTGATCGGCGTGACGACGTTTGCCATTTCCGCGGCCGGCGTAAAGGTGGGCAACGTGTTCGGCGGAAAGTACAAGTCGAAGGCCGAGCTGGCCGGCGGCGTGATTCTCGTTCTGATGGGCGTGAAAATCCTGCTGGAGCACACGGTGCTGGCGTAAAACGGTGTTGGCGGATGCCTGTTATGCGGAACGCGCCCGTTTGGCGTCCGTACAAACGCACATTGAAAGTAAAACCCCCGAAGCGGCTGCTTCGGGGGTTTTTGATTATGATTGCGCATTGGTGGAAGTGTAGACGAAAACCTCCCACGGGGGAATCCGTTCAGGCAGAGTTTCCTGTAGCCCCAGCTCCGGCAGCCCTTTTGGGTTGTAATACGGCCAGTACAGGTTGCCGGGGATAGGCTTCTCCCAGGAGGGAACGGCGATGATATAGGACGTGTTGTCAGGCAGGCGGTAGAGCTTGGTACCCGGGTCTAAATCCCGGGAGTTTTCAAAGTCGTTTTCCGGCACGCCGTCTACCGTGGACGTGATTTCGCCCAGGAAACCATATTTTCTGCGGCCCGGATATAGTAAAGCTGATTTCGTACAGCCGGCCCTCATAGCGGATTAAGTAGGCTCGATATAGAGAAACCCCTTGCGGTAGTTGCGCATGCCGCCCGTATCCTGCGCCGCAAGCAGGCTCAGGCTTGATATGGACTCTCGTTCCTTCATGGACGTGGCCTCCGAATAACCGCGGCAGCCGGAAAGGAAGGAAAGTGCAATCAGTGCGATGACGAAAGCAACCTTGCGCAGCATCAAAACGCCTCCGTTTGCCACAAATGCCGTTTGCGTGGTTCACACGAAAGGGGAAGCGAATGCAAATGCATTGGCGCGATGGCCGCAAGCACCGGTTTTGCCGGGCGCGGTGCAAGGCGGTATGCTTTGGGTATACAGGGTATTCGGCGGTTTTGTCAGCAAAACACACGGTAAAACTGCCTGTTCCGCTGAAAACAAAAAAGAACCGCCCTTTTGGGCGGTTCTCTTATATAGCAGCGCTTTACAGCGTGACGTCGTACTTTTTGCGCGGCACGTAGTGGGTGTGCAGTAGCTCGTGGGCCTTGTGGCTGCCGGGCTCGCCCAAATAGGTCTCGTAAATTTCCTTGACCACGGGGTTTTCGTGGCTCTTGCGCAGCTTCGTCGAAACGTCGGCGGAGTACAGAGCCTTAGCGCGGGCGGAGCGCAGGTCGACCACGTTGCGGACAGTTGCCGGCTGGATGGGCTGGCCGCCGCCGTTGACGCAGCCGCCGGGGCAGGCCATGATTTCCACGAAGTGGTAGAACTTCTCGCCGGACTTGATCATCTCCAGCAGTTTCCGGGCGTTGGACAGACC
>JAKPBM010000080.1 GCA_029778935.1 Bacillota bacterium
ACCGCGGGGCGACCCTCTGGGACGCCTTCGGAAGCTTCACAGGCCAGAAGAAAACCGTCGTGCTTACTGCCTTAAACCGCGTGCAGGCGCGGGATTTGCGAAACTACGTCTACACCGTGGACAAGAGCGCCTTCATCTTCATCTCCAACTCCAGCGAAATCTTCGGAAAAGGGTTCCAGCGGGCCCTGTAAGGAGGAAAGGCCATGTACAAAGTGTCCATTCCCTTGATCGGCGACGGGTCGGACCAATGGCGTTCGCAGGTTTTAACCGAACTGGCCCGGGCCAAAGCCGACCGGGTGTTCCTCTGCGTCTGCCGCAGCGTGGACAGCCCGGAGCAAAAGGAGCACGCGCTTGCTTTCCTGCGCCGGCACATCCCCTTCTTTGAGGCGGAAGGCTACGAAGTGGGCGTCTGGATGTCCAGCCTGGGCCACGGCGGCGGCGGATACGAGCACAAAGCTTTCCAGCGCATCGTGCCCGCCAACGGCCATATTTCCGGCGACTCTTTCTGCCCCTTGGACGAAGACTTTGCCGAGGAGTTTGCCGATTGGATCAAAGCCATCGCTCTGACCGGGGCGAAAATGATCATGCTGGACGACGATTACCGCCTGGGCTACCGCTCCAGCGGCATCGGCTGCTTCTGCCCGCTGCACCTGGCGCGGGTAAAGGAAATCCTGGGCGGTACCAGCCTGACCCGGGAGGAGCTTTGCGAAAAAGCCCTTGCCGGAAAGCCCAACCCCTACCGGGACGCCTGGATGCACGCCAACGGCGAGTCGCTTGTAGCCCTGGCCAGACGGCTGCGGCAGGCCATCGACGAGGTGGACCCCTCCATCCGCTTCGGCCACTGCGCCGTGCTCTCCACCTGGGACATTGACGGCGTGGATTCCTTGACTTTAGCCAAAACCTTTGCCGGGCAGGCGAAGCCTTTTCTGCGACTCATCGGCGCGCCCTACTGGGCACGGAGGGAAAGCTTCGGCTTTAAGCTTGCCAACGTGGTCGAAGCCGCCCGGATGCAGCTTACCTGGTGCGACAAGCACATGGGGCTGGAAAACATCGAGGTGTTTTCCGAAGGCGACGTGTTCCCCCGCCCGCGGCACACGGTGCCGGCGGCGTTTCTGGAAGGGTTTGACACGGCCCTGCGGGCCGACGGCCGGGCGGAAGGCATCTTAAAATACATGCTGGACTACTCCTGCATGCCCTTTTATGAGCGGGGCTACATAGACCACCACGAGAACAACCTGCCCTTGTACGGGCAGATTCATACGCACTTTGCGGGCAAAACGCCCTGCGGCGTAAGGGTGTTTGAGCCGATGCGGAAGCTGGCTCAGGCGGAACTGCCCGAGCGGTTTCCCGGCGGGGAGGAAATATCCGCCGATTTCTACCCCTTTGCCGCCCGGTTCCTCTGTGACAACTCGATTTCCATGCAGTACACAGAGCCGGACGTGACGATTCTCTTTGGCGAAAGCGCCCGCCACGTGCCGGTGGAAATGCTTGCTCATGGCGCCATCCTGGACGGCGTCGCCGCCAAAATCCTGTGGGAGCGGGGCATCGACGTGGGTATCGCCGGAATTGCCGGCCAGATCCGCGCCAACGCCGAACACTACCTTGAAAAAGGCGAAACGATCAGCTTCCGCTCGGGCATGTACGGCACCAACAGCGCCCCCTGCTATGTGTTTGCGCTAAAAGACGGCGCCGTCTTGGTAAGCCGGCTGCAAGGCAGTGTAAGCTGCGACGAGGAAGCTGCCGTTTCCTTCCTTTATGAAAACGGAAATAGACAGCGTTTCCTCGTCTACCCCTTTATCGCCAGGTACAGCCGGGACGTTTCCATGCTGTTTAGAAACTACTACCGTCAGGAGCAGCTCAAAAAGTGCCTTGCCTGGCTGCGGGGAAAGCCTTTGGACGTGTTTGTCCCCGGCCATCCGGATTTGTACGTGATGACAAAGAGGGACGAAACGTCCCTTGCCGTAGGGCTGTGGAATTTCTACGAGGACGCCGCATTGGCGCCTAAACTTGCTTTGGGCGAAACGTGGGAGGAAGCGGGGTTTATCAACTGCACGGGCACGCTGGAAGGAAACCGCGTGGTGCTGTCGGACATTCCGGCCTTTTCCTTTGCCGGCGTGGTGCTGAAAAAGTAGCGGCAAGGCTCCGCGGCCGGATAGGCCCGGGCGGAAAAGGCCTGGCCAATGGCAGGCTAAGGCAGTTTCCCGCAGCCGGACGCCGGTGCGACGGGGAAAACCAGAGAGCCCTCGGCTGTCCCCGCGCGGGGAAACCCATCGGCCGTCGTGTGTACCGCCGTTATCCCGCCGCGGCCTTGCCGGAACCGGGCGGCAGTCGTTTCCCCGGCCCCAAAACGCGCCGCATAAGCGAATACACGCAGATGCAAAAAGTCGGGCTTTTTTAGCCCGACTTTTTTAGCACCAATATAACCCCCGGCTCGTGTTTCGTCAGCACATACCCCCGGTCCTGCCACCTGCCGATTTCCGATTTAGCCTTTTC
This sequence comes from Bacillota bacterium, assembly GCA_029778935.1. Classification (GTDB taxonomy): domain Bacteria; phylum Bacillota; class Clostridia; order Oscillospirales; family QAMX01; genus DUUG01. The sequence continues at coordinate 2,494 of JAKPBM010000080.1, forward strand.
CGCTGACATAAAGCGCAGATCGAGCACAATATACTCCGTTTCGTTCCGGGAGGGGTACTCGTAGATTACGTCCCTTCGGGACAGCCGGGCTACAAAGAAGGTGGACGCCTGCACGGAAGCATCCCTGGGAATGGCGTCCAGCGTTCCGGCAATGACGGCCCGCTGGCCGGCGGATTGGGTGAAGTACCGGTAGTAATAGGCCCAGCTGCCGCCCAGCTGCGTCACAAACAGCACGCAGGCGGCCAGCACCACAGCGCCGTAGGCCGCCCGCCGCACCCAGGCTTTCGCCCTGCTGGCCAGAACACCCCGTTCCAAATCCGCCAGGTTCTTCACCGTCAGGTAAAAGAGAAAGCCTGCCACGCCGTAGGTGTACTGGAAGAAAATCGAATGCTGGTACTTGTAATCGGGAATCAGGTTGACCAGCATCATGGGTGCAAGCAGAATAAACGACGAAAGCCTTCTGGACATAAGGGGCAGAAACCCCAGCGGGGCCAGCATGAGCAGCAGAAATAGGAGCTTTTCCGGCTCGAAACTCTCTTTTAACAAAAGCAGCGGGTTTACCACCGCCGTTTTGATGACGCCGATCAGCCCCTTGTTGCCGTACACCACGTTGGAATAGCGGTAGGACATGATCCCTTCCCCAAAGGTTTCCAGCAGGAATACCGCGGCGAGAAAATACGCAAACGCCCCCGCAAAAAGGGCCGCCCCGCGTTTGTATTCCTTTCGCTCCAACAGCAAATACAAAGCGAAAAACATGACGTACACCGGCGCGTCCTCTTTGACAAGACAAATCAGCAGCGCAAAACCGTACATAAGCGCCGTCTTTTTCCGCTCGTACGCCCAGCAGAGCCACAGAATCAGCGCCGTAAGAAACTTGTTTTCGTGCAGGTCAAACAGGGTGCCCCCCGCCAGCGCCGGGAAAAACACGTACAAAGCGGCCAGCGCCGCCACCGCCGCCTTAGACAGCTTCCTCTCCTTTGCCAGCAGATACAGCGGTATCAGCCCGCTGGCAATCACCGCCGCCTGCCCCACCTGCAAAGTTATGGGCGACGGGAAAAGCATATACAAAGGCAAAAGCAGGTAGTAGATGGGCGAAATATGCACAGCAAAGTGGGAAAGCAGCATGTCCCGCTCGGAAGTGACCAGAGGCAGAAAGCGCTTGCTCATGTTGTAGAACATGTTGCAGAACAGGCCGAAGTCGAAGTTGGGGGTGAAGAAATTTAAATACCGGATCGCCCCGAACCCTCCCACCACCGCCGTAAACAGCACGCCCAACACCCAAAACCAGATTCTGACCGCCCGGTTGGGCATTGAAACGTCAATGGGGGGCCTGTCCCGTTCCTTAAGGTCCAGCAGATACAAAGCCACCAGCGCCAGGGCTGTCAGCAGCCCGATTAGATAATAAAACTTCGGAAAATAGGCAAAGGACACCGCCGCCATCAAAAGCGCCGAAAAACCCAGCGAAACCTTTTCCATCCCGGGCACGGACTTTGCCAAAGCAATAATCAGCGCGCCGAGCAGTACCGTGCCGATAACGACAAACGCCAGCCTGTTTTGGGCGTAGGCAACTCGCGTAAAGCCGCCGCCTGTCAGTATAAGCTGCAGCGTCAGCGTCAGAAACCAGCCGGCCACAAGGCTTACCGCCGCGGTTTTGCCGGTTTCGGCCTTTTTCCTAGGCATGGGCGAAACCCCTCCCTTAGTCCATGAAAAACGTCAGATTGCGGGTCTTATCTTTGGAAAACAAGTCCTTGTACAAGGGCTTATACTGGTCGGGGAGGAACCAGAGGGCCATGCGGTCGCATTCCTCCGCGCTCCAAAGCTGGTCCGTTTTGGCCATGAACCAGACCAACGGGTTAAACCAGTGAAGAATTACCGCAAACCGCCAGAGGTAGAAAAACAGGATGGCGTACTTTCTTCTAAGCACCAGCAGCCGGCAGAAGTAACAGAGCAGCTTGCCTTCGTCTGTGGTTCCGGCCGGGATAATGAGCCGATAGAGCGTCATGACCGGCCGCTCCACCTCCCCTTCCCACAAAGGAGGCGGCGCAACGCCGACCCGCTTGCCCGCTTCCGCCAGCACTTTCAGCGCCACCGAATCCTTGTCTTCGACGGGTCTGAGTTTGGCCTTTTTAGCTTCCGCCCCATGGGAAAACAGAAACAGGCCCAACACCACCAGCGCGCCCCCCGCCCAGACAATCCAGAGCCATGGAAGCGAAAGCAGATTCGCCAGGCTCTCGTTTACAATGGGAAAAGGCAGGAACAAA
>JAKPBM010000101.1 GCA_029778935.1 Bacillota bacterium
GGAAAATGTCGCCGACATTCCGGAAAACGACAGCTATTTAAACTATCTGAACCCCGATTCCCTGACGGTGCTCAAAAACTGCAAGTTAGAGCCGTGTCTGGCCGAAGCAGGCCCCAACGACCGCTTCCAGTTTGTGCGCCTTGGCTACTTCATCAAGGACAGCAAGTACGAAAACACCTTCAACCGCATCGTGACGCTGAAAGACAGCTACGCCAAAATCGCAAAATAAGTAAAACAAGGAGAGAAAGCTCATGGACTACGTACTCGGTGCTCTGCGCGATCGTCTGATAAACATCCTGTTTATCATACCGGCCATCCTGGGCGCGTTGACCGTCCATGAGTTTTCTCATGCCCTTGTATCCAGCCTGCTCGGCGACCCTTTGCCCAAAGCAAAAGGCCGCCTTTCCCTGAATCCCTTTGACCACATCGATCCGGCGGGCATTCTGATGCTGATTCTCGTCGGGTTCGGCTGGGCCAAGCCAGTGCACGTAGACCCGCGGTACTACAAAAGGCCCAAGCTGGGCATGTCTCTGGTGGCTTTTGCCGGGCCCGTTTCCAACCTGATTTTTGCCTTTATCCTGTGCCTGCTTATGGTGGTGCTGTGGCTGTTCCCGTTTTCGGGAAAGCTGTACGATATCCTCTACATGCTGCTCTATTACGGGATTTCCATCAACATCGGCCTGGCCATCTTCAATCTGATTCCCATACCGCCTCTGGACGGCTCGAAGGTTCTGTTTGCCATCCTGCCGAGAAGGGCCTATTACAAGTTCCTGGAGGTGGAGCGGTACGGGATTATCATTTTAATCCTGCTGCTCTTAGGCATCCCGACCCGGCTGCTAAGCTACTTCGGCGTGTCCTACTCGATTTCCATGTGGTTTGACTTGACCACGTATCTCTCCATTGCCCGGGACGCCATATTCGGCGCCTACACCGCTGCTATCATCTTCATCATCAACCTGTTCCTCTAAAGGAAGTGCCGTTTTGAACAGTGTAACCTTTCGCCTGGAGACGTTTGAAGGGCCTCTGGACCTGCTTTTGCATCTGATCTCCGTCAACAAAGTGCAAATCGACGACATCCCCATCGCCGAGATCCTCCACCAGTACATGGAGTATTTGGAGAACATGGCCGCCATGGATTTGGAAATCACCAGCGATTTCCTCGTCATGGCGGCGCAGCTGGTGCTGATTAAGTCGCGGATGCTGCTTCCCCGGCAAAAGGACGCCGAGGAAGAAAACCCGCGCATGGACCTGGCCCAGCGGCTGGCAATTTATCAGCAGTTCAAGGAACAGGCCATGCTCCTTCGCCCCATGTACGAAACGGGCGCAGACCTCATTTCGCGCCTGCCCTCCCCGTTGCCGATGGACAAGCCCCAGATGGAGCAGCTGGACATAAACCTTCTCACAAAGGCCCTGTCGTTGCTTTTAGGCCGGGAAAAGCCCAAACCGCCCACCTTGCCCTCGGCCTTTTCCGAAGCCATCCGGCGCAAGCATATTCGCGTGGAGGATGTGGCAAAACAGCTTTTGGACATACTAACCGCCAAAGGGCAAATGTCGCTGTCCGAAGCCTTTTCCGGGGTGACCGACCGGGTGACGGCGGTGGCCACGTTTCTGGCGCTGCTGGACCTCTGCCGCTCCCGCCGCATCCATCTGGACGACGACGGCACCATAGCTGCCGGTTCTTCTGACGACCCTTTTTCACCCGACGATAAGGAGCTTGTGATTGCATGAACATGGCCGAACTTGCCGCCGCGGCGGAAGCAATTCTCTTTGCCGCCGGCGACCCATTGCCCATCGAGCGCCTGTGCGTTGCCCTCTCCCTGCAGGAAAACGAGGCGCGCTCCGTTTTGCAATATCTCAAAGACCGGCTGGATGCGCGGGAAAGCGGGTTGTGCCTGGTGTTTCTCGAGGACAAAGCGCAGCTTTGTACCCGCCCGGCCTATGCCGACGCGGTTAGGTTGGCGCTGGAAACAAGAAAGCCTTCTTCTCTGACCCAGACAGCGCTGGAAGTTTTGTCCATCGTGGCCTACCGCCAGCCGGTGACTAAAAGCTTTGTGGAGCAAATCCGGGGCGTGGACAGCGGGTATACTCTTTCCAGCCTGGTGGATAAAGGGCTGATTGAGGAAGCGGGCCGTCTGGAAGTGCCCGGCCGGCCGATATTGTACAAGACCACGGATTTGTTCCTGCGCACCTTCGGCATTTCGTCGTTGGAAGAGCTTCCGCCTCTGCCGCCGGACACGGCCGGCCAGCTGCCGCTGCCGGAAGAAACGCCGGCCGGGTAAGCAAAGTGTAGCCCAGTAAAGGGGGTGCCGCCTTGATTGTGCTGAAAATATTGCTTTGGGTCTTGCTTGGCATAGTGGGGCTGGTGGCCTTGGTGCTGCTGCTTTTGTGCGTGTCCTTGGGCATCCGGCTGGACAACAGGAAAGACGGGAAAATGAAGGCGGCCCTTCTGATAGGCCCCTTTGCCATTCCCCTTAAGAAAAAGAAAAAAGACCCAAAGAAAGAAGCCAAAAAGAAGCAAAAAGCCGAAAAACGGGCGGCCAAAAAGCAGGCAAAACGTGCCCGGAAACAGGAAAAACTTTCTAAAAAGAAACCCGCCAAAAAGGCCCACAAAGTCGCAGGTAAAAAACAGAAAGCAAAGCCCCTGCGGCCGAAATCGGCCATTCTCCGCTCCCTTTTATATTCCTGGCGGGACTATGATTACCCCTACTGGAAACTAATCAAAATAAAAGAGCTGCAGCTGTACGTCACCATCGGCGGCAAGGACAGCGCCGACGTCGGCAAAAAGCACGCCTACGTCACCGTGGCCGTCAGCAACGCCCTTCCCCACCTGCTGCGCCTGCTGGACGTTCGCAAGTACCAGCTGCACTTTTACCCGGACTTTGTGAACCGGAAAACCTCCGCCA